>JANTGQ010000110.1 GCA_024762845.1 Nitratifractor sp.
AAACTCCCTCTAAATATCTGGATAAGCGGCACAAATGGAAAGACTACTACAACACAGATGCTCACTTATCTGCTACAAAAACGTGGAGCACTCAGCGGTGGAAATATTGGTACTCCATTGGCAGAACTAGATGTCAATGCCCCAATATGGGTACTAGAGACCAGCTCTTTTACCCTGCACCATACAAAGTATGCTTCTGCAAATATCTATCTGCTCCTACCTATTACACCAGACCACCTCGACTGGCATAACGGCAGCGAAAACTATATAAAAGATAAACTAAAGCCCCTAACAACTATGCAAGAGGGTGAGCTAGCACTTGTACCAAAAGGGCTTCCTCTGCCTAAAACAGATGCTTGGGTAGTCGAGTACGAAAATAGTGAAGATATAGAAGAGTTTTTCAAAATCGATAGTAGTAAAATAAAATTCAAAGGAGCGTTCCTTTTAGATAGCATACTTGCAATGGCAATTACAAAGGTACTCTTTGACGAAACAGACTACAACCTAATAAACAGCTTCCAACTTGACGCACACAGACAAGAGGAGCTCTTAGATTGCCAAAATAGACTCTGGGTAAACGATTCCAAGGCAACTAACATAGACGCTGCTTTACAGGCAATAGAACTCTACAAAGAT
This sequence comes from Nitratifractor sp., assembly GCA_024762845.1. GTDB lineage: Bacteria > Campylobacterota > Campylobacteria > Campylobacterales > Sulfurovaceae > JAADEQ01. The sequence goes on from JANTGQ010000110.1 coordinate 637, forward strand.
AGAGAAATTCATCTCATCCTTGGTGGAGACGATAAAGGTGTAGATCTACAACCTTTTTTTGAGCATATTACCCCTCTAAACATTACCATATATGCTATAGGCAGCAACAGTCAAAAAATAGGGCATCTTGCTTCAAACTATAGTATTCCAGTAGTAGAGTCGAAATACCTAGAGAGAGCTTTAGAGGAGATAAACAGAGTGCATTCACAAAAGAGTGTAGCACTACTCGCACCTGCAGCCTCAAGTTTGGATCAATTCTCATCATATGCCCAACGAGGCGATAACTTAAAAAACTTTGTCAAAAATTTATAAATAGCTTCATTTTAAGAATAAATTAAGATTATTCAGATATAATTTCACCCACTTACAAAGGCACTGTAGCTCAGTCGGTAGAGCAAAGGATTGAAAATCCTTGTGTCGGCGGTTCGATTCCGTCCAGGGCCACCACTTTTGACTTCATAATATTAGTAAATCGGTTTTCTATTATCAATTTTACACTTTTTATATCTATTGTAATTTTCGTCAATTATAATCATTACTTCATATGAGTGCAGAGGTACATTGACAGTCATTTTTTTAGTGGCTCCAGATGGAATATTAACATCTTTACCTTTTTCTATTACTTTACCATAGTCACATGTTCTTTTGCCATTTAACTTTAACTCTAAACTCGTGCAATCTTTATAGATTGCTTTAACAATAGGTCTATAAACCTGTGTCTTCTTACTCTTATTTACCACTGTTGCTGTTACAACTCCATTATAGTATTTACAACCCAAAATCACAGGCAACACCTCTAGCTTACCTCCTAATCCTTTAGAGGTAGGAGTAATTAATTCATAGAGCTTTGAACTATCATCAGCCTCTACTTGTGTAACCATACAAAACAGTACAATGCCTACTACCAAAGAAAAATTTTTCATTCTAAATCCTTTCGTTTATTTTTAATTTACTTGTTTCATATTATCTATTTTACATTTGGCTTTAACTTTGCCAACTACTACGTCTGCTCCTTGGTAATTGTGTGTAGGGATATTATATATTCTTACCTCTTTACTACTGTGCGCCGGTACAGAGACTAAAGTCCCTTTTACTTTTTCTACTCCAAGATTACCATCAACACAGCTAGGAGTGCAAATCATGTGCGGATTTTTCTTTAAAAATTGCACACAATAATCTACTGTTTTTTTTACACAATCCGTGTAAGCACCTTTAAAAATCGGTAAATATTTTTGAACAGTATTGTTTTTATTAGTTAAGGTAACCCTTACGGTATTATTAAAATAGACTGCATCATTTACAGCAACAGGTACCAAGATACCTCCTTTTAGAAATGATTTGCTTACCTTCACCCCTTTTACTTCATTTTGCTTATCTAAAGAGATACCGCCAAACAATACATCACACAAGAGAGCTGTAGCACCTAATAAAATAGGTAAAGTAGAACTCTTAAACATTACTTGCTCCTTTCAATTTAAAGATATAAACCTGATTTCCATGAGATATCATAGTCAAGTTAGAAGAATAGTTTACATCAAAAGTATTGCACAAACTGTAATAATTGAGCGGAAATAGTTATCAAGCGTTGTTGTAAGCTCAAAAAGTGAAGAAAGTAAAGAGATTTTAAGAGTGTTACTAATATCTCAAGATCATAGATATCTTTTTATAAATATAAATTTAACCCGGATTTTGCATTAGAAATCACAGAAGCTGCATTGGTCATTGCGCTATGGGTATTTACATGACCGTAGGGAATCCAGACTTGCAAAAAAACCATCGATTATCCTACGGGTTAACCTCAAATTTTTTGCAAACACCCATAACACAAGCACTTAATGCTTTTCTAGTGATTCTAATGCAAAATTCAGGTTTAAGTATCATCTACCATCTAGCGGTGTATCACTCCTATTTTTTACTTTACGAGGCTCTTCCTCTTGAAGCGATAAAAATTCTGGTTGTGTGAATTCGCATTTTACGATAATACAACCTTTACACCCTGGTTCACATTTATGTTTAAGTTTTCGGCACCAGTCTGTAATGGTACCCTCTCGTGTTAAATATTGACATCCCCATCCTGAAGCCATAGTACACTCCCTAGTAAAAATTTATAAATAGTAGTCAATAAAGATTAAGAGAAGATAGAAAAAAGATTATAGAGGCAAGAGCTGCCTCTAAGAGTGTTTATATAAGTTACAGCTGAGGACCAGCTAGTGAGTAGTCAAACTCGCTTCCACTTTCGTTGTATCGTTTAAAGTTCTCTATAAACATTCCTGCTAGCTCTTTCAGACTTTGGCTATATGCCTCTTTATCTTTCCATGTGTTTTTAGGCATTAATACTGCATTATCAGCAACACCCTCGAGCGCTGTAGGTACTTGAAGATCAAACACTTCAAGCGTTTCAAAGTCAGCATCATTAATAGAACCATTTAAGATACCATTAATGCATGCACGGGTATCTTTAATACTCATACGTTTCCCAACGCCATATGGACCACCAGTCCAACCAGTATTAACAAGATATACATTTACATCGTGTTTATCAATTTTTTCACCTAATAGCTTAGCGTAGAAAGTTGGTCTTAGTGGTAAAAATGCTTCACCAAAACATGCGCTAAATGTAGCAACAGGCTCTGTAATTCCACGCTCAGTACCTGCAACTTTTGCAGTATAACCACTTAAGAAGTAGTACATCGCCTGCTCTTTTGTAAGCTTACTAACAGGTGGTAAAACACCAAAAGCATCTGCAGACAAAAAGATAATATTTTTAGGGTGCCCACCACTCATTGTAGGCTCATGATTTTCGATATGGTCAATTGGGTAACTTACACGTGTATTCTCAGTTTTTGATTTATCGCTATAGTCAACATGTCCAGCTTCATCAGCTACTACATTTTCAAGTAGTGCTCCTGGTTTAATAGCATTATAAATTTCAGGTTCACTATCTTTATCTAAGTCGATAACTTTCGCATAACAGCCACCCTCAAAGTTAAAGACACCTTCATCATCCCAACCATGTTCGTCATCACCAATCAAGGCTCTGTTAGGGTCAGTTGAAAGTGTAGTTTTACCAGTTCCAGAGAGTCCAAAGAAGAGACATACGTCATTATCTTTGCCAACATTTGCTGAACAGTGCATAGAGAGTTTCCCCTCTAGTGGTAACCAGTAGTTCATCATTGTAAAGATACCTTTTTTGATCTCTCCACCATACCATGTACCACCGATAATCGCTCTGTTCTCTTCTATATTAAAGACTACATATACATCTGAGTTAAGATTTTGCTCTTCGTAACTTGGATTAGTAGCTTTACAAGCATTATAGAGTACAAAATCTGGTTCAAAGTTTTCAAGCTCCTCATTAGTTGGTACGATAAACATATTTTCTATAAAGTGTGCCTGCCAGGCAATCTCTGTTATAAAACGAATCGCTTTTCTACTCGATTTACTAGCTCCAGTAAAAGCATCTACAACATAAAGCTCTTTACCACTCAACTGGTCTGTAGTTACTTTAAAAAGCTCTTCATAAATCTCTTTAGATACTGGCTGATTTACCTTACCCCAGTTGATATGCTCACAAGAAGGCTCTTGCTCTACAAAATACTTATCTTTAGGGCTTCTTCCTGTAAAGATACCGGTATCAACCATTGCAGTATTATTGTCGGTAAAAGTACACTCATTTTTACTCTTCTCATCTGCTGCCAGCTCATCATAGCTAGAGTTATAATTTATTTTTACAGCATCTTTTATGCCATATTGCTCTAAATCTTTCGCTTGTAACTTACTCATTTTTCCCTCTTTTATTAATTAAAAATTGATAACAATACACCTGCTGCAACGGCAGAGCCAATAACTCCTGCCACATTAGGACCCATTGCATGCATTAGCAATATATTACCAGGTTTCTCTTCGGAACCAACTTTACTTACAACCCTCGCTGCCATAGGTACTGCAGAGACTCCTGCTGCACCTATAAGCGGATTGATAGGCTCTTTAGAGAATTTAGACATCACTTTTGCCATCAATACACCTGCCGCTGTTCCTGCTGCAAAAGCCACTAATCCGATAATCATAATACCCAACGTCTCAGCTACCAAAAATTGATCAGCCTGCAGTTTTGCACCAACTGCCAAGCCTAAGAATATTGTAACAATATTGATAAGTGCATTTTGCATTGTATCAGATAATCTATCAACAACACCTGACTCTTTTGCAAAATTACCAAACGCAAAAGCCCCCATCAGTGGCGCTGCATCTGGCAAGAATAGTGCAATAAGCATAATAATCACAATTGGGAAAAGTATTTTTTCCATTTTATGTACATGTCTAGTTGTTTTCATTACAATTTGGCGCTCTTTTTTGCTTGTTAACGCTCTCATTATCGGTGGTTGAATAACAGGTACAAGTGCCATGTAAGAGTATGCCGCAACTGCAATTGTTCCCAAAAGTTCCGGTGCAAGTGCAGATGCTATAAAGATAGAAGTAGGACCATCCGCACCACCAATAATACTAATAGCAGAACACTGTTTTAGCGTAAAGTCAAATATCGAAGTGTATTGAGAAAGCATCGCTGCCCCAACAAGAGAACCAAAAATACCAAACTGTGCGGCTGCACCCAAAAGCGCAGTTTTAGGGTTTGCCAAAAGTGGACCAAAATCGGTCATTGCCCCAACCCCCATAAAGATAAGAAGAGGAAAGAACTCATTGGCAACACCCATATTATAGATAATTCCAAGCATTCCATGGTCGCCTGTAAGGTTTGCAATTGGAATATTTGCCAACAATCCACCAA
>JANTGQ010000111.1 GCA_024762845.1 Nitratifractor sp.
GCCAAGCGGCTACTCGCTTTTATAAGAAAATTTAAAATATATGATAAATTTATTGATTTAATAAGCCAAAGTAACGATTTTTTTCTTCTTGCATCATTTATTATTCTTGCTGGGGTAGCAGAGTCGAGTGCAACTTTTGCAGTTTTTTTAACAGCAAAAGGTTTTGTGGTACTGGGTATACTTTTTTATATTGTAAAGATTATTATTTTTATACCTGCAATTGATATTTTCAAACACAATAAAAAAAGATTACTAAAGTATACCGTAATACGAACACTCTATTATTGGTATTTGTTGATCACAGCAAGTCAAATATATAGAAATATAAAAAGATTTTTTAAGGACTTCAAAGAGCGCTTAAGAGATTATTTTCTGCCGATTAAAGAGAGTTTAACCCGGATTTTGCATTAGAAATCACTGAAGCCGCATTAGTCATTGCACTATGGGCATTCACATGACCGTAGGGAATCCAAACTTGCAAAAAAACCATCGATTAACCTACGGGTTAAACTCAAGTTTTTTGTAAACACCTATAGCACAAGCACTTAATGCTTTTCTAGCGATTCTATTGCAAAATCCGGGTTTTAAAAAACTTATAACTCTTGTGGGTAGATAGAAAAATATTTATATTAAAGGGAACCTCTAACAATAGGTGATACCCACAACATCTCTAGCTTTACTCACAGGCTAGGCACTCTTTTGAAGTCCTAGCCAAAGCTAAGTAACGACGCATAGGCGAAAGCTAGTGATGCCCAAAGGGTGGGCTTTGCAAACGCAATCTTGCAGAAGATATTTACTTCGTCTTAACTTTGGCTAGGACTTGAAAATCTCTTGCACAATCTCACATTTGCAAAGCCCATTGTGGTTATTACCTATTATTAGTGGTGCCCTAAAGTTTTTCCAGCAACCCAAGACCCAAAGCTCTTATTCTGTCTACTTTATTAAAATCAAATGTTTTAAAGGGAAAGGTTTTGGGCTCTATGAGGTAGAGTGGTTTTTGGCACTGTGATATCGCTGATTTTGTTTGATTGTAAATAAGCAACTGGATTGATCTCTCAAGCATTTGAACTATATTGCTTGTTTTAAAAAAGCTATCAGGTAAACTGTGATCAAAAGAGTTTTTACCCATAACATCTACAGCCAATATTGCACTTTTTGTGGCTTCTAAAATGCCTATGTTTTCGCATAGAAAACCATCTGCAAGTATTAGAGAGTTGATATGCTGCTCTTTGAATATGCCGGGTATTGCCATAGTTGCCAAAAGTGCATCCACAATTGGCGTTGTACTGCTGGAGGAAAAAATATATTTTTCACCACTCAGTAGCTCTGTGGCGATAATTTTCAAAGGTATTTTGGTTTCACAAATTTTTCTATTTCCAAAAATATATTCAAATATCTCTTTTATCTTTTTATCGTCAATAACAGAGTTTCCCCGTAAACTTAGATTTATCCAGTTGCTGCTATCGCCAAAATGTTTTAGCGCTTTTACTATATCTTTCTCTTTCATTCCTATAGCAAGGCATGCACCAATAATTGCGCCCATACTTGTGCCTATAATTTCATCTGGCTCTAGCTTAAACCGCTCCATATCGGCTATAACTCCTAAATGGGCTATTCCTAGAGCACCACCTCCTGATAATACAAGCGAAAATGGACTCTTTTGCAAGTTCTCGACTGCATTCATGGTTGTATCACTTTAATTACAGTAGATTTGCCATCATAAAAGTACACTTGTGCATTAAAGTGTTGCAAAATTGCAGGTGCTGCAAGGGTGATGTCTTGTATCTCTGTCTTGGTATAAATATTTTTAATTGCATTAGCAGCATAAATTCGTGCCTTGGATAAATCTTTGAGATAGAGTGGTACAATATCCCATTTTTTGCCAACTACTGCATCTGTAGATGCAATATAAACCTTTTTGTTTTGATAGAAAAGGTTGGAGTTCCAAATATCAAGTAGATAGGTTTTGCTACCCTCTTTTTTATAGAGTCTGCACTCTGGCTCTTTTGCCTGCCAAAAGAGTGGCGGTTGCAAAATCATAGTATTAGGTATAGGTTTCCACCCTTTTTGTATGAGTCTTGGGCAAGGGCTTTTGTTGGTGTAGAGTATTATATTTACAGGTCTACTCTGCAGTCCAAGCAGGTTATATACAAAATGGTTCTCTTTTTTAGAAAAATAGTCTGTTGGGGAGTGAAGTACTATAGCTGTCTCTTTTTTATGCGGAGCAGCTTTATATGGGTATGTGTAGTTGTAAAAGAGTACAAAAAGCGCAGCAATAGATAGAGAAGCTATAGAGACTATTTTTGCATATGGCAGCTCTTTTAGGGCAGGAAACAGATTGCGATACTCCAACCATTTAAGTATAGTTACTGCCACAATAACCCAAAGTGTTCCTAGTAGAAAACCGGCATAAACATCACTTAGGTAGTGTTCTCCAAGGTAGATACGACTAAATCCAATAGCTAAAATAAGCAGTGTTGTTGCAAAAAGTATATTTACTTTTGTCTGTAGTGTTTTGGCATTATGTATAAAAAGATAGCCTAAAAAGCCATAAAGAGAAACGGCTATTGTTGCATGCCCGCTTGGAAAAGAGAAGGTTGGTTCAAAGTAGAGTGCAATATCTGGTCGTGCCCTATGGAAACCCAGTTTGCCAAACCACAAAAAAACAGTAGAGCCAGATACAGAGATAAGCAGTGCTATAAGTTCTCTGTAGCGTTTGTAGAGTAAAAGGCATAGAGATAGAGCAAGAAGCACAATGAAAACAGTCAACTCTCTGCCAAGATATGTAATCGCGCTAAACAACTCTATTAGCTCCGGTGTGCGCCATTGTGCCATCAGGTTGGCAATAATATGGTCTAGATAGACAATAGAGTCTTTGGTAAGAAAATCTTCTATAATACCGCCAAAGAGCAGTAAAACATAGATAAAAGTTACAGCCAAAATGGTAAGTGGCAAGCCGGTAAACTTTTTTTGCTCAAATCTCTGTTGTAAAAAGTGAATAAATTTAGGGTGTTTTTTGCTAAAGTTTTCTACAGGTTTACTCTTTAAAAATCCTCTTTTTGCTCCTTTTAAAACAGCAAGAGCTATAGGTATATTGTATGTTAAAAATCGCTTTAGCAGCCACAGGGTAATAATTGTTATTACAATCACTGCGAGAATAACTATACTTCTATTTACCCATGTTTGTGCAAGTGCTAGCGAAGAGGAGAAGATGTATCCGATACCTATAAATTCGAAACTCCAGCCTATTGCGCCAAGCAGGTTCCAGATAAAAAACTTTTTTCTATCCATCTGCACAGAACCCGCTATGAATGGAACACTCTCTTTGAGACCTGGTAGAAAACGGGAAAGAAATACAGATTTTGCACCATACTTTTCTAAAAAGTCATGCGCTCTTTGTATTAAAGATTCAGATATATGAAACTGTCGTTTTCTTAACAGCTGCATACCATACTTTTTACCAAGAGAGTAATTTACACTATCTCCAATCCATGCACCTAAAATACCAAAAATCAAAACTGTAGAGATATTAAGATATCCTTGTCCTGCCAATAGACCCATTACCAACAAAATTGTAGATCCTGGTAGAAGCCATCCCAAGCCAAGCAGTGTCTCTCCAAAAGCTGCCAAAAAAGCAATAAGTGCAGAGTAGCTTCCATACTGTTGCAGTAGTGGTATAATAGTGTTTTGAATATAATCCATATCTAACCTCCCAAAGTTTGTAATTTTTTGTTTAGTAAAACCTGCATCTCTCTTTTTCTGTTTTTGTCTGTGTACCATCTTTTAAATTGATCATCTCTAAAGTGTTCTGCCTCCTCTTTAGATATATAGCCAGGGTGTAGCAGTATCTCAACTCTTTTTGCTTTTTTGCACTTTTGCAACCCTTTTTCGATAGCTTTTAGTGTCATATCGCCACTAAAGAGTACACCTATAAAAGCTTCGTTGTATACTATACTCTCTTTGTCAAATTTTGCTATCATTTTATTAGATAAAAAATTTAGTAAAAAGTGTACAAAGAAGTTTATTCCAAGGTAATTCTTTAAATCCCTAATAGTGCCTACTGCCCAAAAGAGTGGCTCTTTGGTAACTCTTATGTTTAAAATTTCTATATCCATCTCTCTTTTTAACTCTATTAAAATATCGCATATAAAGGGTATTGTATGAAAATGTTGATGCGAATCTATATTAATAGAGCGGCTTCCTATCTTTTCGCAATAGAGTAAAATTTGACTCTTAAACTCCTCTTTTATTTCAGCTTTTATGGCTGCTTTTCTCTTTTTACCCCAAAGTGTATAGTACTCAAATGCCAACCTCTGCCAGGTTCTAAAAAATCGTCTCTTTTTATCTGTAAGGTATTGAAACTGCTGCGTAGATATGGCTTCTCCCTCGGTAATGTTTAGGTGCAATACTTTTCGTATATTTTTACCCTCTATTAATCGAAGAGACTCCTCTAAACTTGCGCTATTTACTATAATACTTGTTGAGTTTAAAGCACCCTCTTTAAAACATCTGTAGATACTTCTGCTTATATTCAGTGTATTTCCAAAATCATCTGCATGTATATATATCTGTCGCATTTTTTCCCTTTAGTCTATCTTTTACTAATATTGCAATCTAATATTTTACCATCTGTATAGAAGCGCTGCTCTTCGCTTGGTTCATTATCTCCCTTTATCTCTTTGATAATACATTTTGTCTGAAGGTAGCTACACTTTACGCTTAAATCTCTTCGGCTCTTGAGATAGTTATAGAAGAATTCTCTGCTTTTGTCAATATTTCTATCTATTTTATGAACAGGTGTTATAAAGTAGTTGTAAAAGCTAAATCTATAACCATCATCGTAAGAGATAGAGGCGTAGTAGGTTTTTAATTTCGTTTGTTTGTATTTGAATTCCCAAAATCGTATATGCTCTCTTTTGGCTAAAGAGTTGGTTTTATATTGGTAGGCATAGTTTTGCGGCAAATCTTTATAGTATAAGGAGCTTACGGGTGGAACTTTCTCTTTAATCAAATGTATATACTCTGTAAAGCTAATATGGTTTTGTCTGAAAATTTTATTTTTATCCCAACTTCCGTCTACAATATCTTTGATAGTCAGTGTAGTATTGAGTCGAATATTTAATGGTTGTACTACTGTTGTATTGGCATCAGCGTAGTATAAGCCATTTTTTTTGCAATCAGTAATAGCAGAAGCCATATTTATGCTATAGGATTTTTTTATCGCCATTTGTTCATTTGTCTCATCTATAAAAAAAATATAGAAGAGAAAGAGCAGGTAGAGCAGAAGTATAGCGCTAAGATAGAAAAAAGAGTCTTTCACCATATGATTTAAGAGTTTTTTTCTATCCTCTTTTAAAATCTGCCTCCATTTTTGTATAATTTTCTTTTTTTT
>JANTGQ010000112.1 GCA_024762845.1 Nitratifractor sp.
AACAGGGTGTACCGCATATGGCGAATGTATGGCAACCGCGGGGTAAAAGCTCTCACTTGCTAACTCTAAAGTGCTATTGAGGCGCTGTTTAAAATCGCCAAAAAGTGCATCTACAGCAGCAGGACTTGACCCTATTACTTCGTTAAAGTAGACAACACGCTGTTTTGCATCTGCACACTCTTGCATATCGATACCAAAGCTCGATATTGTTCCAACTGTTGTAACACCGCTTCTGCTCATATCGAAGAGTGCTTTATCAATTAAGCTGCTATCTACAGACTCTATAAGCTCATCTCGATTTTCAAAAACACTATAGAGCCACTCTATAAAAGAGCCATATTTTAGACGAGAACGGTTGGCACTAAACTCAAGATGGGTATGGAGGTTAATAAAACCAGGGTAGATTATACTATTACCCTCGTAACTATAGAGGGGTGCATTTGGGTACTCTTTTTGCAACTCTTGCAGCGAGGCAACTTTTATAATCTTCTCATCAAAAGCAATTGCTTTATTCTCTTGATACTTTGCGTCTATATAGACATACTTTGCAGATATTATTTTCATGCTTTAAACCTTTTATAACAACACTTTGACTAGAATTATAGCAAATTAATTCAAAAGGCAGATATATGAAAATTGTAGTTATTCAAGGTCCAAACTTAAATATGTTAGGTGTAAGAGAGCAGCACATCTATGGACCTATGAAGTTAGAAGATATTCATGAGCAGATGAAACACTTTGCAGAGCAAAACGGTGTAGAGGTAGAGTTTTTCCAAAGCAACCTCGAGGGTGAAATTGTAGATAGAATTCAAGAGTGTCTTGGTGATGCTGATGGTATTATTATTAACCCTGCAGCATACTCACACACATCAATTGCAATTAGAGATGCTATCTCTGCAGTTGAGTTACCTACAATGGAGGTACACTTAAGTAACATCCATGCAAGAGAAGAGTTTAGAAAACACTCTTTAACTGCAGAGGTATGTGCAGGTGTAATTGCAGGTGTTGGACCATTTGGTTACCACTTGGCTATGATTGGAATGCTACAAATTATTAACGAAATCAAAGCTATGCAAGAGTCTACACAACAAGAGGCGTAATGAACTATATAGTTTTACAAAATGAAAATGCACTCTACTACGAGTGCAAATTCAGTTGTGATAATGCAATTTTTTTAAGCTTAGGAAAAGAGAGATTCTTTATTACCGACAGCCGCTACGAGATAGAGGCCAAAGAGCGTGTAGAGGGTGCTACTGTAGTTATTTCCAAAAATCTACTCGACGAACTTATTGCTACACTTAAATCGAATAAGGTTAAAAAAGTTGCCATTGACCCAATAGAGTGGGACCTTTACAGTTTTCGTAAAGTCAAAGAGTCCCTTCCTCTTAAGTTTAGTTATAAACCTGCATTCTCACATAACAAGCGAATTATCAAGAGTGCCCAGGAGATAGAGTACCTAAGAGAGGCAGTTAAAATAGGCAGAAAATCGTTTAAAGCGATCGCAAAAGCGCTTACAGAACGCCAAGGTGCAAGCGAACAGGAGCTCAATTTCTTAGCAGAGTCAATACTTCGCGACTTTGGCAGAAGAGATATCAGTTTTGAGCCAATTCTAGCTCTAAGCGAAAATGCCGCAAAGCCACATGCGCTCCCTACAGAGCGTAAGCTACAACTGGATGACTTAATTCTCTTAGATGCCGGGGTAAAGTATAAGCGCTACTGCTCTGACAGAACTAGAACAGCCTACTACAATGGTGAAACTTTGCGCTTTAACTATAAACAGCACTTTAGTGATAAAAAGATACAAAAAGCTTATGATACAGTGCTTAAAGCACACGATAAAGCGATAGCAAAAGCCCGCTGTGGAATGACAGGCAGCGAGATAGACAAAATAGCCAGAGATGTAATAGAAAAAGCCGGTTTTGGTAAAGAGTTTGTCCACTCAACAGGGCACGGTGTCGGTTTGGATATTCATGAAATGCCATATATATCAGCTAAAAGTACAACAGTCATAGAAGACGCTATGGTCTTTACAATCGAGCCGGGCATCTATATAGCAGATGCATTTGGTATACGTATAGAAGATATGGTGGTTATGCAAAACGGCAGAGCCGAAGTTTTGTAAGGGAGGGTGTGTGTCAGGGTACCTCTATAAAAAGCGACAAAACACAACACTTATAAAATCTTCCCATTTTCCCTATAGGAAAAGAGAGTCTCAAAAAATTAGAAATGTTGCACTTATTGGTGTGGGCGGTAATGTGGGCGATACTCTGCGCCGATTTAAGAGACTTTTGACCTACATAAATAGAGAGCCACGCTTAAAACTGCTTGCAACATCAACAATTTTAAAAAATCCACCATTTGGGTATTTGGAGCAGGCTGATTTTTTTAATACACTTATATTGCTAGAGACTCCTCTAAGTGCAATGGAACTTCTACACCTCTTGCAGAGAATAGAGCAGCACTTTGGACGCCAAAGGCTCTTTAAAAATGCCCCAAGAACATTAGATTTGGATATAATAGCATTTAATAAAGAGAAAATCAAAAAGATACCAAAGCTTATAGTACCTCACCCGTATTATAAAGAGCGAGAGAGTGTAACAGCGCCTCTTCGCTCCCTTAAAGGAGTAAAATGGTTAAAGAGAGCTTTATAGCCCCAACACCTATAGAAGCCTACAAGCTTGCTGTACAGAAGTATAAATCTATAGATAATTTTAAAATTATAAATGCTTCTCAATATAAGAATGCCCAAAATGAGCTTGTTGCCAAAATAGAGATAGAGGTAGACGAAGAGAGTTTTAACGCAAGTATTGGAGTTAGCGAAGAGGAACTGCTTATCGAGGAGCTAAACTCTCTAAAGAGTAAAATGAACCGAATGAAAAGTGCACTTGCGGGCAATGAAGAGCCAGAGCCTGCCGCGGCTGCACAAGAGCTAAAACCAACTGCAAAATCTAAAGATGTTATTGAGCATATAAAAGAGTTGCTCACCCAGAAAGGTCTAGATAAAAAGTGGATAGACTATATGTTAGACCCCTTTGCCACAACACAAATAGCCGAGGATGAAACGCTACTTGTATCGTTTATCCTTGAAGAGCTCGAAGAAGCGCTCACAATAGAGAGAAATCCGCTTAAAAATAGAGTACATCTATTTGTTGGGGCGACAGGTGTTGGCAAAACTACAACAATTGCCAAAATTATCGCCTACAGTATACACAAAGGTGTAAGCCCAAAAGAGATTGCAGTAATTAATCTCGATAACTTTCGAGCAGCGGCGAATGAGCAGTTAAGTTATTATACTAACAAGATGGGAGTAGATTACTATTATGCTAAGAGTGTAGAGAGTCTTCGAGAAGTATTTGCAAGATTAAGAGAAAAGACGCTCATATATATTGATAGTGCAGGCAGTGCACCGTTTGATTTAGAGAAACTACTCTCTACCGCTCACTTTTATCAAGATAGTCAAAGTAATATAGGAAGTACGCAGACAAATCTTGTAGTCTCAGCAGGTACTAAATATAGCGATTTGAAAAAAATATATGAGCACTTCTCATTTTTAAATGTAGATTGTGCTATAGTGACCAAACTTGATGAAACAGAAGATATTGGAAATGTAGTCGCATTTCTACTTGAGACCGGATTGCCTGTTTCCTACTTGAGTGTTGGTCAAAATGTACCAAAAGATTTAGAGTTAGCATCGAAAGAGAAGATTTTAGACTACTTTATCGGTGACCTTAAAAAAGGATAGATTATTAAAAAAGTATTGGTTGGTTTAAGCGGTGGCGTAGACTCAACAGTTACGGCACTCCTTTTACAAGAGCAGGGGTATAGTGTAGAGGGTGTCTATATGGTAATGCACAATCTCGATGAACTTAACAGTGCAAATATTACCAAAGCACAAAAGGTTGCAGACTACCTGGGTATAAAATTGCACATACTCGATATAAAAGAGAGTTTTAAAGAAGAGGTTTATGATTACTTTGTTCAAAGTTATAAAGATGGTCTTACCCCAAACCCCTGTGTGGTATGTAACAGAACAATAAAATTTGGAAAAATGGTAGAGTTTGCAAGCTCTTTAGATATGGACTATATAGCAACTGGACACTATGTGCAAGTTGTTGATGGTGCAATATATAAGGGAGTAGATGATTCAAAAGACCAAAGCTATTTTTTAGCACGTATAAAACCCGAAGTATTAAAAAGAGTTATTTTTCCACTTGGCAGCTGGCTTAAGAGCGAAGTAAAAGAGTATGCAAAAAAGATAGAAGTTTTAAAAGATATAGCCCAACAGAGCGAAAGTAGTGAAATATGTTTTGTCGAGAATAGCTATATCGATATTTTAGAGCGCCACACAAACCCCGATATGCCAGGTATCGTAAAAGATACCAGCGGTAAAGAGGTAGGTACCCATAAAGGTTTTATGCACTACACAATAGGCAAAAGAAGAGGCTTCTTTGTACATGGAGCACATGACCCCCATTTTGTAGTAGATATTGATGCAAAACATAATACAATAATTGTTGGTAAAAAAGAGGAGCTGGCAAAACAAGAGATAGTAGTATCAAATATTAATCTCTTTACCGAAGCACGCGAGTTTAGCGCAGAGGTAAAGGTACGCTATAGAACGCAAGGTATAGAATCAGATATTAAAATAGAGAATAATATCGGTTTAATAACACTAAAAACTCCAGCATTTGGCGTAGCAAAAGGACAATTTGCAGTTTTTTACGACAACAACAAACTTTTGGGTGGTGCAGAGATTATAGATGTGCTATAATCTCTACTTAGGAGATATCAAATGCAAGCCAATCTGTTACAAGCTGTTGAGCGTTACTTACAAAATAACTCCCTTATCGGCTTTGCCTATCTCTTTGGTTCTTATGCTAAAGGGGGAGCATAGAGACGATAGTGATATAGATTTGGCACTCTATCTACAAAAAAACAATTTAGATATACTCTTGCAGATAAATTACGAACTCTCCAAAATCGCAGAACAAGATATAGATATTGTAGTATTAAAAAGTGTAAAAAATATATACCTTACTGATGCTATCTTAAGAGATGGGATTATTTTAAAAGATTCTCCACAACGTATCGATTTCGAGCTTAAAATGCTACATAATATTTTAGACTTTAAAGAGTTTAGGAGATATATAGATGCAATATAAAATAGAGAAAAAGATTGCAAGATTAAGCTACTATCTTGAGTTACTCCAAGAGTATAAAAAAGATTGCAAAGAGCGATTTCTAAAAGATCCAATGTATGAAGGTGCATTATTGCACTATTTATACCTATTGACCCGGATTATACAATAGAATCGCAAGAAATGCATCAAGTGCTTGCGTTATAGGTGTTTGCAAAAAATTTGAGCTTAACCCGTAGGTTAATCGATGA
>JANTGQ010000113.1 GCA_024762845.1 Nitratifractor sp.
GGTGCAGTTGCCCTGCTGCTTGAAGCGTGCCCAAATTTAGGGTGGAGAGATGTAAAGTATGTTTTGGCAAAAACAGCAAAAAAAGTTGACAGTAACAACAGTAGATGGTTGACAAATCAAGCTGGACTGCACTTTAACAGAAACTACGGCTTTGGACTTATAGATACAAAAGCCGCAATCAATATGTGCCAAAACGGCTATAGTAACCTCCCTAGCCAAAAATGGGTGGAGTCTAATATAACGCTCAGCAAAGACATTAACGATACAGAGAGTGTCGATATCAATGTCAATCACGATATTAAGATTGAGTGGGTAGAGGCAACAGTAGATATCGATACCCAAAATGCCAGTGACCTCGATATTTACCTTACATCGCCAAGCGGTACTAAAGTACAGCTTATCCAAAGCGGTACAGAGGTAGATGAGTACCATATACCAAACGGCGACTGGATGAGCGGGGGATTCAGATTCTCTACTGGTGCACTGCTAGATGAATCAAGCAGTGGTCAATGGAGCGTGAGTGTTGTTAATAGCAAGGGTGTTGCAGCAACTCTTAAAAGTGTTTCACTTAAAATTTACGGATACTAGGAGCAAAATATGAACAAGTTAGCATCAATAGTACTACTCATAGCAAGTGCCGCAAGTGCACAGATTATCACAATTATCGATAATGGTGTAGAGCGTAAAATCTCTCTACCATCAGCACCAAACGGGGTAAATGCCAGAGCCATCCAGACGGAGCAAAAAAGTATAATGGTAGCCTTTAAAAAAGGTGCTGCTGTAGATATTGCAGCTTTTAGTTCACAATACAACCTGGTGTTGACAAAAAAGCTCTCTATCGGATACTACATATTCAAAAACAAAAGTTCTCTCTCTGATATAACACTCATAAGCCTTATACAAAAAGAGAACAGAGCACGCCTAAAAACAATCCGCCCAAACTGGGGCTTTAACAATATGCCACGATAAGTTCGTGGCTCTGTGAACTGCTTCACCCTCTAACCCCAAAAAGCTATCTTTGACAACTTTTATCCCTTTTTCCAAGTGCTACACTTTTGCAGTATAATATAAAAAAAGGAGGTTGTCATGTGGAAAAAAATTTTAATTGGAGTAGTTGCATTTTTTGCAATTGTTATAGCATTGGTGATGTACGGCACATCTGGAATGACAGATACTGTAGATTCATTTCTACAGAGTGTTTCTGAGCAAAATTATAACAAAGCGTACAACTACCTCTCCGATGATTTTACAAAATCTACCAGTAAAGAGCAGTTAATCGCATTTGTAAAGAGTAGCGGACTTGATAAATATAAGAGTGCCAGCTGGGGAAACCGCTCTTTCGAGGGTAAAAGAGGTGAGATAGAGGGAACTATTGAAACTCAAAATGGCGGAGCAATCCCATTAAAGGTAAAATTCACTAAACTAAGTGATGGAAGCTGGCGAATATACGCCATCGAGAAAGCCCAATCAGGAGTTCAGGTTGAAAAAGAGACGCAAAAAAATAAAGTAGCAAAAACTGCCCCTAGCTCAACCCCTAAAAAGAGTGATGCGGACATAGAAGCGCTGGTAAAAGATACAATACTACACTTTGCGGTATCAGTAAATAAAAAAGATATGAGTTTTTTAAGAGATAGTGCATCAAACAGATTCAAAGAAGCTGTTACATTAGAAGCTGCAAATAAAGGCTTTCAATCTTTTATGGATATGAATATAGATTTTACTATATTAGATAAAATGGAACCAATTATTGACTCTCAAGAGAAAAAAAGTGATGGAAGACTTGTTCTAAATGGGCACTACGAAACGAAACCAAACAAGTTCTATTTTGTAATCCACTACATAAAAGAGAGTGGCACATGGAAATTGATTGCATTAGATATTAATATCGAATAATCTTTCTAAACTATTATTAAGCTAGAGTCTTCAGTATATTAGATCGCTCTGGCTATAAAAATGTTGTAAAGTATTTATCCCGGATTTTGCATTAGAAATCACTGAAGCCACATTAGTCATTGCACTATGGGCATTCACAAAAAACCATCGATTAACCTACGGGTTAAACTCAAGTTTTTTGCAAACACCCATAGCACAAGCACTTAATGCTTTTCTAGCGATTCTAATGCAAAATCCGGGTTTATTCAGCACTATTATCGCAAAAATATATCTGACAAGAACTAATACTTTAGGGTATAATTTAAACCCAGATTTCGCATTAGAGATTGCAGAACTCTACACAAACCATTGCACTGTAAGCACTTACGGAGAAACTATCGATGCACCTACGGGTGCACCTCAAGTTTTCCGCAAATACCTACAGCACAAGCGTTTGATAGATTTCAAGCAATTCCAATGCGAAATCTGGGTTAAAAAAACTATTATAGACGAGGAGTAGAGTGTAATGAGCCTTGAGAATATTTTTGCGCTTATCTTTACTTTACTTATTTATCTTATAATGGCACTAAGCTTCTTTGGATGGGGAAGAGCGCTACTCAATCTTCTGCAACCTCGTACTTTAGAGTTAACGAATCCTCTACTCCAAACTGGGCATAGGAAAGATAGGGGTAGTCTAAACTTTGATAAGACTACGCAAGAATATGAAATTAATCAGAGTAAGACAGTATCTATATGGATTGGATGGGCACTTTCTATTCTACTTTTTCAGATAATTCATCTATTTCTCCCTATAAATATCTATACAACAACGCCAATTTTTGTAATCGGTATTGTTTTAGCACTCACAATTTATAGAGACGATATCTACACACTCTCTTGGCTCAAAATGAGGTGGATTGCTATTACAATACTGCTTGGTATCGCAATTTGGATATCACTACATGCAATGCTAACTCCTACTAATTATGATACTGGCTTGTATCATCTCAATAGTATTAGATGGACAAACACTTACCCAATTGTTCCAGGTCTTGGAAACCTGCATGGAAGACTCGCTTTTAATCAATCATTCTTTAGCTATGTCGCTGCTTTAAATTTCTTTCCTTATTTTAACCATGGAAGATCTTTGGCAAACAGTTTTCTATTCCTTCTTACCTTTGCAACAATATTTGAGGTTCTAAAGCCCTACTTCAAACAAATGCCCCTAATGGAGAAAACGCACCCCTACGCTTATCTTCCTAGCATATTTATAATTCCTGTACTACTCTACATTGCACTTACCAATAATGGTTTGGCATCACCTACACCAGATTTAACATCAACACTTCTGCAACTCATTATCTTTATCTATCTGGCATTAGCAATATCCCAGTGGCAAGAGGAGAGAAGAGTCTCATACTCAAATATCCTATTTATTACTATATTATCAACAACAGCAATTACAGTTAAGCTGAGTAATATTATATTTGTAATTACAATATATGCAATCATACTTCTTTATTTAGCTTACACTAGACAACTAAAAACAAGAGTAATGCTCTACCTACTCCTGCCTACAGTTTTTATACTATCTATTTTTATCTTGCGTGGTATTATTCTCTCTGGAGTGCCACTCTACCCTTCTACTCTCGGATATGGATTACTACCTATTGATTGGTTAATGCAAAAAGAGAGAATTATAGACGAAGCTAACTGGGTATATAGTTGGGCAAGAAATCCGGGTCCTCATTGGAGTCATGTGTTGGGTAACTGGGATTGGTTTAAACCATGGAGAGAAGAGCTTTACAAAAATCATTTTTTAGAATTTGTTTACCCACTTTCAATCTCTCTTATAATGTTGGTAACTCTTTTTATAGGTAGAATATTTCGAAATATAACTAAACTACAATTTAGTGAAATAGTTATTATTTTTCCCATACTATTTTCTCTTCTTTTTTGGTTTTTTACTGCACCAGGTTTAAGATTTTTAAATGCTCTTCTATTTCTGTTTTTAATCACTGCATTTATGCTTCTGTTTACATCTGTAAGACACCATCTCTCTGGAAAAAAGTTTTATGTAGCTATAATTTTGGGCTTAATAATCTGCAATATCAGCTATTATAAATATACTCGCATACATCATGAAGGGCTTAAAATTGCGAAAAAAAGTTGGGAACTGCCTAAGAGTGTACCATTAATTAAAAGCGTAACCTACAGCGGGCTTGAAGTATATGGACCTAAAAATGGAGACCAGTGTTGGGACTCCAAACTACCATGTACACCATTTTTCAACAAGCTACTGAAACTAAGAGTCAAAGGTGATCTATCGTCTGGATTTATGATTAATAAAAAAGATCATTAGTGAAATCTCTAATAATAGCTAAGCTATAATAATAGAACCTTCTAGATAATTCGGTCTGGATTATGCAATAGGTTCTATTATATGCTCAAAAGAAAGGTAAAATAGAATATGAAAAAGAGAGTGTTAGTCACAGGAGGAGCGGGATTTCTAGGATCTCACTTATGTACAAAACTACTACAAGAGGGGAACGAAGTTCTCTGTTTGGATAACTTTTTTACAGGCAAAAAACAGAATATTGAGCATCTTATAGGGGATAACTACTTTGAGCTTATTCGGCATGATGTAACTTTTCCAATCTCTCTTGAGGTTGATGAAATTTACAACCTAGCTTGCCCTGCTTCGCCGCCGCACTACCAGTTTGACCCTGTTCAGACAACCAAAACTTCTGTACTTGGTGCTATCAATATGCTGGGTCTAGCCAAGCGCTGCAAAGCGAAAATCCTACAAGCAAGCACAAGCGAAGTCTATGGCGATCCAGAGATACACCCACAACCCGAAAGCTACAGAGGATCTGTTAACACTACAGGAATACGCGCATGTTACGACGAGGGTAAGAGATGCGCTGAGACACTCTTTTTTGATTACCACAGACAGCACAATCTTCTTATTAAAGTAATGCGTATTTTTAACACCTATGGTCCCAATATGGACCCTTATGATGGAAGAGTTGTAAGTAATTTTATTGTTCAAGCACTCAAGGGTGAAGAGATAACAATATATGGCGATGGCAAACAGACAAGAAGTTTCTGCTATGTAGATGACTTAATTGACGGAATGGTAAAACTGATGAATTCAAGTGACGACTTTAGCGGACCTGTTAACATAGGGAACCCTACAGAGTTTACTATGCTTGAGCTTGCTGAAACAGTGCTTCAATTAACCAATAGTAAGAGTAAAATCACTTTTTTGCCCCTTCCAGAAGATGACCCTATGCAGAGACAACCAATTATTGATTTGGCAAAAGAGAAGCTTGATTGGCAACCCACAGTGAACTTGCACGATGGTCTTGAGAAGACAATAGAGTATTTTAGAAAGGTACTTGCAGATGAGTAAACTAACAGAGAAAGAGTTAATTATAGTAACTCCTGTCTATGAA
>JANTGQ010000114.1 GCA_024762845.1 Nitratifractor sp.
ATAGTAGTAATAGTAGTAATAGTAGTAATAGTAGTAATAGTAGTAATAGTAATAGTAGTAATAGTAGTAATAGTAATAGTAGTAGTAGTAGTAATAGTAGTAATAGTAGTAATAGTAGTAATAGTAGTAATAGTAGTAATAATAGTAATAGTAGTAGTAGTAGTAGTAGTAATAATAGTAACAACAGCAACAGCAAAACTATAGATCCTAACTCTCAAAGTCTTTCTGTATTGAATAAAGCTATAGCAGGTAATAAAATAAAAGGGTGGGATAGTGCAACTACTGATCAAGAGTACTATCTAGCTATTACAAACTATTTGCGCTCTCTACCTATAAAATGTAATGATTCTCAAGGGTATAAAGGACCAGCAGATCCTTTAAAATGGAGTGACCAGTTAGCTCAAGCTGCAAAAGTACAAAGTGAAGATATGTTGGCAAATAACTTTTTTGATCACTATGGGAGCGACGGAAGTTCTCCTATAGATAGAATGAAAAACAATGGATTTATTGGTACTTACTATGGTGAAAATATAGCGTATCAAAAAAACAATGGTATCCCCTACACTGGATACGAGTACTTAATTGCTTTCGTAAAATGGATCCAAAGCACAAGTGGTCACTGCTCAAACTTAATGAGTCCAAACTTTAACTATGTAGGTATGACGGAGGCAAAAAGTGTTAACGGAAGCAGTGTTACACTCTACTGGACACAGGATTTTGGGAAAAAATAGTAGTAATATCCCTACTAATCTAACATAGAGGAAGCTCTTATAGGGAACCTCTAATTATCCTTATAGGCGTGAAGTTTCCAGTCACTCTGCTTTAGCTCATCAATTCCTTTATTAGAGTAGCTACATCTGATTCCATCTTTTGTAAAACAGTATTTATCTTGCTTTGGTCCATTTTTGTAAAGAACTTTTTTTGTGCAGCAATCTGTTGCAACTCGATTATAGGAACCAGTTGTACATGCTGTTGCAAATAGAAGTCCAGATAAAAAAATTGAAATTTTTACAGCCATTTTACCACCTTGTTTCTTGATATATAGTTGTGTAATGTAAATATACATAGTACCAAAATTAATTTATAATTGAAAGTTTTTTCACACTTTAAGTCTATATTTAGCAAATTTTTCATATTGTTGCCTGTCAGCATAGAATGACAACTCTCTAATACAAAGGAAATATATGAACACTTTTTTTCAAAACTACTCGACAATTATTGTTTTTCTGCATGTAATCTCGGCAGTTATTTGGGTTGGGGGTATGATAGCAATTCGCTTGGCTGTCCACCCAAGTTTGCAAAACATCGAAAATCCAAAAATTAAACTTGGAAAAACACTCGAAATTGTTGGCAGACTCTTTAAGCTTGTAATACCGTTTATTCTGATTCTTCTTCTTACAGCTGTTACCATGGAGCTAGGATTAGGGTTAAAGAGTGCAACCGTGCATATCAAAGAGGCAATATGGACAGTAATGACACTTAACTTTGCCTTTATGTACTTTAAGCGCTCTAAAGCGCAAAAACTCTTCGATAGTGGTGATTTGCCAGCTGCAAAAGAGCAAGTAAAGCTACTTCCAAATCTGCTGTTACCTATTAATATAGTGCTTGGAGTGATTGCAATAGTATTAGGCGTTACACTAAGAGGATTTTAAAAAGCATCCTCTTGGGGTGTTAACTGTATAAGTTCAAAATGTTTCTTCTGTAACTTCTGGTTCTCGTTTTGTAGGCTGTTATACTCCTCTTGCAGAGTGCTTAGTCGTTTTTTTACATCGACTAACACCCCAACAGAGTAACTGCCAAAAAAGAGGGAGTAGAGGTAGAAGAGTAAAAAAATTGCCACAACAATATGGTATGGCTTAAAAAAGGACTCCCTTGGGGAGTCGTAGTCGTTAAAGTTTTCTACCTCTGGTAAATCTTTCACGATACTACTTTCTAATTAGTTTTTGGCAAGAGCATACAAAAGTACTACTCACCAAAAAGCTCCTGTCCTAGATACTCAAACTGTCCCAATTCTCTTTGAATCTCTAGGAGTCTGTTATATTTTGCAATTCTATCACTTCTAGCAGTAGAGCCAGTTTTAATCTGTGCAGTATTGAGTGCAACAGCAAAATCTGCAATAAATGCATCTTCGCTCTCTCCACTTCTGTGGCTCATTACGCATGTGTAGCCATTTCTTTGCGCTAGTCGTACTGTCATCATTGTCTCACTTACGCTACCGATTTGGTTTGGTTTAATAAGAATAGAGTTTGCAATACCTTTGTTTATACCTTCTGCAAGAATCTCTGCATTGGTTACAAAAAGGTCATCTCCTACAAGCTGAACTCTATCGCCAAGACGCTCTGTAAGCTCTCTCCAGCCATCCCAGTCATCTTCGCTTAAACCATCTTCTATAGATACGATTGGGTATTTATTTAAGAGATTCTCATAGTAGTCTATTAACTCACTACTGCTAAGCTCTTTTCCTTCAGATTTTAGCTCATATTTTCCAGCTTCATTTACAATTTCGCTAGAGGCAACATCGAGTGCCAGTACAATCTGCTCACCCGCTTTATAGCCAGCTTTTTCGATTGCCTGCATAATAACTTCGATAGGCTCTTCGTTGCTCTTTAGGTTTGGTGCAAATCCACCCTCGTCACCTACAGCTGTACTCTCACCCATTGCATCGATAATCTTTTTAAGGTTTTGGTATATTTCGCTTACGGCTCTTAAACCCTCGTCAAAACTCTCAAAACCAACCGGCATAATCATATACTCTTGGAAATCTACAGAGTTATTTGCATGCTCTCCACCATTAATAATATTAAACATTGGTACAGGCATAACAACTCCATTTGCACCACCTAAGTAGCGGTAGAGTGGCATCTTTAGAGAACTAGCAGCCGCACGAGCCACTGCCATAGATACACCTAAAACTGCATTTGCACCAAGTGTAGAGTAGTTATTTGTACCATCAGCCTCTTTCATTGTAATATCAACTTCGGCTTGGTTGTATGGACTCATACCTATTAGTGCCTCTGCAAGTACTTCGTTTACATTTTGCACTGCTTTAAGTACACCTTTTCCACCAAAACGCTCATCACCATCACGAAGCTCTAGCGCCTCGCGTTTTCCCGTACTTGCACCACTTGGTACAATGGCACTCTCTTTTGTACCGTCACTTAGCACAACTGTAGCACGAACTGTTGGGTTGCCCCTGCTATCTAAAACCTCATCTGCATAGATATCTTCAATAAAAACCATTTAAGCATTCTCCTAAATAAAGTTCTCAATTTTAACATTCTTTTTCTAAAGAGGAACCACAAATGTGGCTGAAAGTAGCTATAAAGAGCCTTTGGCTCTTTAATGTAGTTGTAGAGTTAGTTACTAGTCGTCGCTTTTTGCGATCTCATCCTCGTCCATGGCAAGCTTTTCGCCAAAGCCGAGTGCCTCTTTAATTTTATGCTCTATCTCTGCACTGAGCTCCGGATTATCTTTCAGTGTCTGCTTAGAGTTCTCTTTTCCTTGCCCGAGTCTTGTTGCCCCGTAACTAAACCATGCACCACTCTTGTCAACAATGTCAAGTTTTACACCATAATCAATTAACTCTCCCTCGAAGCTGATACCCTCGCCAAACATAATATCAAATTCTGCTTGTCTAAATGGAGGTGCCACTTTATTTTTAACAACTTTTGCCTTCACACGGTTACCAATCTGGCTCTCACCCTGTTTGAGTGTTGCAATTTTACGAACATCTATACGTACAGAGGCGTAGAATTTAAGTGCATTACCACCTGTAGTTGTCTCTGGAGAGCCATACCCCATTGTTCCAATTTTCATACGAATTTGGTTAATAAAGATAACAGTAGTGTTCATCTTGTGTAAAATGGCTGTCAACTTACGAAGCGCCTGGCTCATTAAACGTGCTTGTAGACCAACGTGAGTATCACCCATATCTCCTTCTATCTCACTCTTAGGAGTAAGTGCTGCAACTGAATCGACAACGATTAAGTCAACCGCGCCACTACGCGCAACTGTCTCTAAAACTTCTAACGCTTGCTCACCAAAATCGGGCTGAGAGACAAGCAAGTTGTCAATATCAACGCCTAGGTTTTTAGCATAGTAGACATCTAATGCGTGCTCTGCATCGATAAATGCACAAATTGAGCCCTCTTTTTGTGCAGATGCAATAGTCTGCAGGGCCAATGTAGTCTTACCCGAACTCTCCGGACCATAAACTTCTATAATTCTTCCCTTGGGAATTCCACCAATTCCCAAAGACATATCCAAGCCCAACGAACCAGTACTTATTGCCTCTATTGGCTCTATCTCTTTATCGCCAAGGCGCATAAGAGTACCTTTACCAAATGCTTTATCTATCTGTTTTATCGCTAAATCTAATGCTTTCTCTTTATTGGCATCCATCTGTACCCTTTGAAATATTTTTATTTATTGTATCAATATTTTCATCAAACTTAAGTTACAATACTGTAAAAAATGGATTCTAAATGGTAATCGACATTGCGCACTCACCCGATGCTGACGATATTTTTATGTACTACGCTATCAAATTTGGCTGGGTAGATACAAAAGATTATGAGTTTCAAAATATTGCCCAAGATATCGAAACCCTCAACATTGCAGCACTTAAGAATGAGTACACTGTAGCAGCAATCAGCTTTGCCCTCTACCCGAAAATACGAGATGAGTATGCGCTCTTGCGCACCGCTGTTAGCTTTGGCAACGGCTATGGTCCAAAGCTCATCAAACAAAAGGGTAAACGGCTACGCCCTAACCTTAAACTCGCACTCTCAGGAGAGAACACAACCAACGCGATGCTTATTCGTATGCGCTACCCAAATGCGAGAATCTTCTACATGAATTTTCTTGAAATAGAAAAAGCAGTAGTCAATGGCGATGTCGATGCTGGTGTCTTAATACATGAATCTATTTTAGATTTCGACCCAAGCTTAGAGGTCGAACTAGAGCTTTGGGATTGGTGGCGAGAACTTGCAAAAGAGGAGCTCCCCCTCCCACTTGGTGGGATGGCGCTTCGCCGCACCCTGCCCCTAAACCGCGCTATAGAGATAGAGCAGATACTAACCGACGGCGTAAAAGTAGCCAATGAACGAAAAGAGCAGCTTAGCCAACTCTTGGTAGAGCAAAAGCTGGTTCGTATAGAAGATGCAATGCTAGAGAAGTATCTTAATATGTATGCATCTGATGACTCTATAACTCTTAGCCCACTGCAGTTAAAAGCACTCGATAGACTCTTTGCACTTGGGTTTGAGCACAAAGAGTACGACTGCCCAATTAAAGCCCAAGATTATCTGATAC
>JANTGQ010000115.1 GCA_024762845.1 Nitratifractor sp.
TTTTGTTTTAAAATCTTATTTGGATAGACTAAAACTTCGTGCAGCATTTAGAGACTCTTCTCCAATACTTCATCGATTAAGCCATACTTTACAGCCTCATCTGAGCTCATAAAGTTGTCTCTTTCTGTATCTTTCTCTATCTTTTTTGCTGTGATGCCGCAGTTTTTAGCCATTATTTTGTTAAGCTGCTCTTTCATACGCAAAATCTCTTCTGCCTGGATAGCGATATCTGTCGCCTGCCCCTGCGCACCACCAAGTGGCTGGTGTATCATAATACGCGCATTTGGCAGAGCGTAACGTTTTCCTTTTGTACCGCTACTTAAAAGAAAAGCGCCCATAGAAGCAGCTTGACCAATGCAGATAGTGTGGATATCTGGTTTAATGTAGTTCATTGTATCATAGATACTAAAACCGCTTGTAATAACGCCACCTGGAGAGTTGATATAGAAGTAGATATCTTTATCGGGGTCTTGCGCCTCTAAAAAAAGTAGTTGTGAAACAATGCTCGATGCAACTGCATCGTTAATTTCGCCACTTAGCATAATAATTCTATCTTTTAATAGACGAGAGTAGATATCGTAACTTCTCTCACCGCGTCCTGTTTGCTCTATAACATATGGGATATAACTCATAAAATATTCCTTCTTATTTAGTGTTCTAATTTTTATCCTAGATTTCGCATTAGAATCGCTTGAGATCTACCAAACGCTTGTGTAGAGTTCTGCAATCACTAATGCAAAATCTGGGTTTATAGCAATTATTATATCGAAAATAAGCTATAGCATAGCTATGCAATTACTGTGCCTTTGATAAAAGTAGGGTAGTATTTGTAGAAAGTAAGCAAGGAGCTCAAAGAGCCCTTTGTGGAGTAAAACTAGTTGTTTTCGTCTAGTTTTAATATTTTGCTAAAGAGTTTATCCTCTAGCATACCCATTTTAACAACTGGGATAAGGTTGTTTGCCTGGTAGTACTCTACTACTTGTTTAGGGTCTTGACCATTCATCATCGCTTCGTAGTAGAGAACTTGGCTGATTTCGCTATCGTCTACTGTGATATCTTCAGCTTTTGCCATAGCATCTACAACAAAAGTCGCTTTTACTGAGTTCTCAGCATCTTCTTTAACAGATTCGCGTAGTTCGTTTAGTTTCTCTTCTGAATTTTTAATCTCTTCGATCTCTTCTGGTTTAAGTGTTTGCGCTTTTTGGTTTACAAGGTTGTCGATCTCTTGGTTTACAATGTTTGTAGGGAGGTCAAATTGGTACTTCTCTACAATTTTTTCTAAAATTTTTGGTTTAAGCTCATCTTCGTAAAGAGCTCTAATTTTTGCATTTGTAAGGATATCTTTTGCATGAGTGTTTAACTCTTCCAATGTTGACTCATCTTTACCAAGTGCTTTTGCAGCTAGTGCATCATCAATCTCTGGTGCCACTTCGACTTTGATGTCGTTTAATTTTATTTCAAAAGTCGTCTCTTTGCCAGCAAGGTTTGCTGCTTGGTAATCTTCTGGGAAAGTAACTTTAATTGTTTTCTCTTCACCCTTGTTCATACCAACCATCTGCTCTTCGAAACCTTCGATAAACTGTTTTGAACCAATTTTAAGCTCAAAGTTTTCAGCTGTTCCACCCTCGAACGCTTCGCCATCTAAAAAGCCTTTAAAGTCGAAAACAGCTATATCACCATCTGCAAGAGCTCTCTCTTCGTCGATGCTTTTTGCTTTTGTGAATTTCTGAGCGATATTATCTATCTCCTCTTTTATCTCATCTTCTGTTGGCTCTGGTTGCTCAAACTCTGGTGCTAAGTCTGCATAGTCACCTAGCTCGATTTCTGGACGTGTAGAGATAATAAGCTCCATATCTTTTGTGTCACCATTCTCGTCGAATTTTTCGAAAGTTGGGTTTCCTATTACATCTGTAGCTGATATACCAGCCTCTTTATAAGCAGCTTCGAGCACTTCTCTTATCGCTTCACCCTCTGCATCTTGCTCTAGTTTTTCACCATACATCTGTTTAATTACAGCTACAGGAACTTTTCCTTTTCTAAAGCCATCTACTTTTAGAGTTTTAGAAGCCTCTTTAGCAAGTCTCTCAATTTTGCTCTCAGTATCGTTTGTATCGATTGACGCTGTTACTTTATAGTTAGCAGAGTCTAGTTTTTCAACATTTACAGTCACACGTTTTCCTTAAATAAAAAAATTTTTACGAAATGGTATCTAAAAGTTGCTAATAGTTAGCAGTGAGTGTGCACAAGAGAAGTCTGTGCAGTAGATTAAACCTAGATTTTATATTAGAAATCCGGGCTAAAGAGATTAACTCTCTTCTTGAATCGCTTTTTTAAGTGTTTTCCCAGGTTTAAAGCGCACGCCGTTTTTCTGAGCAACCTGAACTTTTGTAGTAGTTCCCGGAATATATATCTCTCGGGCATTTTTTACAACCGGTTCAAACGAACCAAAACCTAAAAATGAGACAGCCTCTTTATTCTTAAGAGAATCTACAATTGAGTCAAGCAGCGTATTGATTACAAGTTCTGTCTCTTCTCTCGATAGCCCCGTTTTACTGGCAACCTCTGTTATTAAAACTGATTTTTTCATTCTTTCCCTTTTCCTTTAGCAGTATTGTTTTACGTAGGAATTGTGAAATCTTAACATTATATTTTATATTTAGCAATAGCCGCCAAACACCCATAAATAGGGGTTTTGCGAAAGGGTAACCATAAAATGGACATAAAATAAATTTTGTCTATTTTAAAAAAATAAGAAAAAAATTATTTTGTTACCTTTAGTAACAAAAAAGAGAAGAGTTTATAACAATTTTTGGGAATAAAACAGTAAAAAATATAATTTACTGAGGATTAATGCAGCTAAAACCATAAAAGAAAATGGATGTTTTTTATGAAAAATTTGTATAATACAATCAATTTAAAGAAGGTCGAAATAATGATAAGAGTTATAAAAAGAAATGGACGAATAGAGAGTTTAGATGTTAGTAAAATACAAAAATATACCTCTGCCGCGGTTGAGGGGTTAAAGCAGGTAAGCCAGAGTGAACTTGAAGTAGATGCCAAGTTGCAGTTTCAAGATATGATGAGCACAAAAGATATACAGCAGACACTTATAAAGACAGCTGTAGATAAGATAGATATAGACAAACCCGACTGGACATTTGTTGCAGCAAGGCTCTTTTTATATGATATCTACCATACAGTCTCTGGCTTTACCGGGTATATCCATCTTAAAGAGTATTTTGAGAAAGGCGAGGCGCAGGGGCGACTGATTCCTGGGCTTAAAGAGAAGTATGATCTCGAAGACCTTAACAACTATATAAAGCCAGAGAGAGATCTACAATTTACCTACCTTGGTCTTAAGACGCTTTACGACAGATACCTTATTAAAGATAGAGAGGGTGTTGTTATGGAGCTGCCGCAGCATATGTTTATGGCTGTAGCTATGTTCTTGGCACAAAACGAGTTTGACTCGCAAAGCTGGGCAAAACGCTTCTACGATATCTTGAGTAAATTTGAGGTAATGGCTGCAACACCAACACTTAGCAATGCGAGAACAACTAGACACCAATTGAGTAGCTGTTATATAGGTTCAACTCCAGATAATATTGAGGGGATATTTGATGCCTATAAAGAGATGGCACTGCTCTCTAAATTTGGTGGCGGAATTGGTTGGGATTGGTCGAATGTTCGTGGTATGGGCTCTTATATCGATGGGCATAAACACGCAGCTGGTGGGATTGTACCATTTTTAAAGATTGCCAATGATGTTGCAGTGGCTGTTGACCAGCTAGGTACCAGAAAAGGTGCAATTGCTGTCTATATAGAGCCGTGGCATATTGATATGCAGGATTTCTTAGATCTAAAGAAAAACTCTGGAGAGGAGCGACGTCGTGCGCACGACCTCTTTCCGGCACTTTGGCTAAACGATCTATTTATGCAGAGAGTTGAGGCAGATGAGACATGGACACTCTTTGACCCCTATGAAGTCTCTGAGTTAACAAATCTCTATGGTGATGAGTTTAACAAGAGATATGAAGAGTTTGAGCAGACAGAGGGGATTACTAAAGAGAAAGTCTCTGCAAAAGCACTCTGGAAAGAGGTTTTACGAAGCTATTTTGAGACTGGAAACCCGTTCCTCTGCTTTAAAGATAGTGCAAACCGTGCCAACCCAAATAAACATGCAGGTGTTATTAGAAGCAGTAACCTCTGTACCGAGATTTTCCAAAATACAGAGCCAAACCACTATAAGATTCGTGTAAAGTATGTTGACGGAACAGTTGACATATTTGAGGAAGAAGAGGAAGTTACAGTAGATAGTGGTATTACAAAAAAAGCGAAAAAGATTACAGCACTTGACACTATTAACAACAGAGCAATTTACATTGTAGATAAAGAGAAGATCGACGGAGACACTGCTGTCTGTAACCTAGCGAGCATCAATCTCTCTAAA
Organism: Nitratifractor sp.; assembly: GCA_024762845.1. Taxonomy (GTDB): domain Bacteria; phylum Campylobacterota; class Campylobacteria; order Campylobacterales; family Sulfurovaceae; genus JAADEQ01. Next base: position 4,451 of record JANTGQ010000115.1, read on the forward strand.
ATCAATACGCGAGAAGATATAGAGAGAGTGGTTCCAATTGCTATTAGAATGCTTGACAATGTGATTGACTTAAACTTCTACCCGCTTGAGAAGGTGAAAAAGACAAACAATAAAACCCGCTCAATCGGTCTGGGTGTAATGGGCGAAGCACAGATGCTGGCAGAATCGAAACTAGAGTGGGGGAGTGTAGAGCACTTTACCAAGGTAGATGAGGTTATGGAAGCAGTAAGCTACTGGGCGATAAAATCATCTAGCGACCTGGCGCTGGAAAAAGGCTCATATGAGCTCTATGAGGGTTCTGACTGGAGCAAAGGGATATTCCCGATAGATAAAGCTAACCCAGAGGCGTGTAAACTGGTTGACAGAGGCGGAATTTTTGGCTACACCTACGACTGGAATGCGCTCAAGAAGAAGGTAAAAGAGGATGGTATGCGAAACGGTTACCTAATGGCTGTTGCACCAACAAGCTCTATCTCTATTTTAACAGGGACAACGCAGGCAATAGAGCCTGTCTATAAGCGTAAATGGTATGAGGTAAATTTAAGTGGTGAGATACCGGTGACTGTGCCAAAATTAAGCGCCGAGACATGGAACTACTATGTAAGCAGTTACGATCTTGATCAGCGTGTTTTAATACGTGCAGGTGCTATTAGACAAAAGTGGATAGACCAGGGGCAGAGCCTCAATATCTTCTTACGACTAGACAGGGCGAGCGGAAAGTATCTGCACGATATCTATATGGATGCGTGGAAGTTTGGTTTAAAATCTACCTACTATCTACGATCGCAGTCTCCAGAAGCACTTGAGGAGCAGAAGTTTGTAGA
>JANTGQ010000116.1 GCA_024762845.1 Nitratifractor sp.
ATTTGAGCTTAACCCGTAGGTTAATCGATGATTTTTTGTAAATGCCCATAGCGCAATGACTGAGGCAACTTCTGTGATTTCTATTGTATAATCCGGGATTAAGCGATGGCTCTATTTCGTTAGCTACTATGGTTATTAAATATAAAAACCTGACTAATCCACAAAGTTACTATGAAGCAATAGATATTTTAGGAGAAAGTGGCGTATTACCAAAAGAGTTTGCATATAATTTTGCAAAAATTGCCTCTTTTCGAAACTTTTTAGCACACGACTATGAAAAGATAGATTACTTAGTTATTTGTAATGATGTTTTGAATAAACTTGAAGATATAAAAGAGTACATAGATTATATACAAAGATATATAGAAAATAGTTAAAACTGCCCAGAGGGCAAGTTTTTAGTATGCAGTTACATTCTCTGCTTGAAGACCTTTTGGTCCTTGTGCTACTTCGTAAGTAACTTTTTGACCCTCTGCTAGAGTCACACGACCACCGCTTGGGTTATTTACTTGACGAAAATGAACAAATACATCAGACTCACCACTATTTTGAGAGATAAATCCATATCCCTTTTCATCATTAAACCACTTGATTGTGCCTTCTAAAACGTTAGACATTGTTGACCTTTAAAAAAATTATATAGAAAAACAGTAGAAAAGTCTCCAAGCAGAGTGTAACACAAATGTACCGCAATCGCAAGAAGAGAAACTAATCTCCAAATTTTTCGAACTAATTATAACTTTTTAATATAAAAGTTGCCATAGATATAGCGATATTTTAAAAAATAGTGAGAAAGATAGTTATATTGGTAGTAGTTACATTAGAGTTAGCAGCTAAAACAGTGAGGAAAAAAAGAATAAAACTTTTAGTATAATCTTGTTTTAGTTTAATTGGAGTAGTTTAGTGAAGAGTGATTACGGTTTATCAGTTTGGGGTGGTGGTAATTTTGAGATAGAGGGCGACAGTGTAATTGTAAACTATGGCACCCGGCCTGCTCTTTTGGAGATTGTTAAAGAGGTTCGAAATAGTGGGTATAAAGGTCCTGTATTGTTGCGTTTTCCCCACTTAATAGAGCAGCAGATTAAGCTGCTTTTTGGTGAGTTTGAGCGTGCATTTGATGAATTTGAGTATCAGGGAAGTTTTAATGCTGTCTTTCCACTCAAAGTAAATCAGTTTCCTAATTTTGTAAGTAGAGTTACAGATGCCTCTAGTTCATATAATTATGGTTTAGAGGCTGGTAGCAAAGCGGAGCTTATAATTGCAATGGCAAATACCCCGCTTGGGGCACCAATTACTGTAAATGGTTTTAAAGATAAAGAGATGATCGTTCTGTGTTTTATAGCTGCCAAGAGTGGGCATAATATTACTATAACGATAGAGGGTTTAAATGAGCTAGAGACTATAATTGAGGTACATAAAGAGTTTGGTATAAATTTTGCATCTACACAATTGCCACATATTGGTATGAGAATACGTATGCATAGTGCCGGTGTTGGTGCTTGGGCGAAGAGCGGTGGATATAGCTCTAAGTTTGGTCTAACATCAACAGAACTTTTAATTGCCTGTGATATTCTGAAAAACGAAGGTTGGATCGAGCGTTTTAGTATGATACATTTTCATATTGGCTCACAGATGGAAGAGATTAGTCCTCTCAAAAAGGCACTGCGGGAAGCTGGAAATATCTATGCTGACCTTATAAAGATGGGTGCGAGCAGTTTAAGTTCTATAAATATAGGTGGTGGTTTGGCTGTTGAGTATTCGCAGATTCCTAAGAGTCAAACACGTAACTACTCTATTAAAGAGTTTGCAAATGATGTTGTCTATTTAATGAAAGATATTTCACAAAGCAAAGGTGTTAAAGAGCCAAATATCTTTACGGAATCGGGTCGTTTTATTGCGGCGAGCCATGCAATTTTAATAGCACCTGTGCTTGAGCTTTTTTCTCAAGAGTATCACGAAAAATCTCTAAGGGTAAAAGAGAGTAATCCCCCACTCATAGAGGAGTTGTTTGATCTCTATGAGAATATCGAAAAGAGTAACGCCAGAGAGTATCTACACGATGCAATTGACCACTTAGAGAGCCTATTGACTCTATTTGATTTGGGGTATATAGATTTGGAAGATCGCTCAAATACAGAGATACTTGTAAACTTAATAGTGAAAAAAGCTATCTTTTTACTCGATACCAAAGGAAGAGAAGATCTTAAACAGATAGAAGATAAGATACAAGAGAAATACTTGGTCAATTTTTCTATCTTTCAGTCGTTACCTGATTTTTGGGGTTTAGGGCAGGGTTTTCCTATTGTACCGCTCTCGCATCTCTCTAAAGAGCCAACACAAGCAGCTGCAATTTGGGATATCACATGTGATAGCGACGGGGAGATTGCATACAACTCCAAAGCTCCGCTTAAACTGCACGATATTGATGTAGAAAAAGAGGAGTACTTTTTAGGGTTCTTTTTGGTAGGTGCTTATCAGGAAGTTTTGGGGATGAAGCATAATCTCTTTACCCACCCTACAGAAGCTACCATTACTTTTGATGAGAGTGGGGAGTATAGAATAGAGTCACTCTTAGAAGCACAAAACCTTATGGATATACTTGATGATTTAGATTATGATATAGGTATTATCGATAAAAAATTAAAAAGCAATATAGAAGAGTCTAGTCTAAGCGAAGAGGAGAAAGAGACCTTGCTTGGAAAACTTTACCTATATTTAAGTGAAAATAGTTATCTTAAGACCATTCAGGCAAGCAGAGGGTAAATTTGATTGTTGGTAGATTAAAAGGGAAGAGATGGAGTTTATAAAAATTATAGTAGATGATTTTAAAAATGTTAAGAATAACGATCCGGCATTGGAGTCGAGATTTGAACTATTTTTTAACTATCCTGGTTTGTGGGCGCTCTTTTTTTACCGTATTAGTCACGTTCTTTACAAAAAACGGCTACGTGTCATTGCAAGAATACTCTCTGGATTGGGGCAATTTTTGACAAATGTAGATATTCATCCAGGTGCACAAATTGGTAGAAGAGTATTTATTGACCACGCCATGGGAGTGGTAATTGGTGAAACCGCAATAATAGGAGATGACGTTGTAATATACCAGCAGGTAACACTTGGTGGGGTTAGTTTGGCAAAAGGGAAACGCCACCCAACTGTAGAGAGTGGTGTAACAATAGGAGCCGGCTCAAAGGTATTAGGCAATATTACAATAGGAAAAGACGCAAAAATTGGTGCAAATTCGGTCGTAATAAAAGATGTACCTTCTGAGTCTACAGCTGTGGGAATACCGGCTCATGTCACAAAACGGATAGATAATAAAGAGCCATTAAAACATAATGTTATGCCAGATATTGACAAAGACCTCTTTAACTATTTGCTAGAGAGAATAGAGCTTTTGGAAAATGCTTTGCTTAGTGGAGAGTTAGATAAAGAGAGAGAAGAGAAACTAAAAGAGCAACATGAGATGTTTATTGCCACAATGAAAGAGTAGAAGGTGGCTTTTTAGAAAGCTCTAATTTATTAAAGGTATTTCAAAAGTTATATTACTCTCTTGAAGGTTGGGGATAATACAGAGTTCATTCGCAAGGTCGTCTATATCTCTATCTTCGTTGCAGTATCGACCATTTGACTGAAATTTTAATACTATAATTTTACGGGGTGTATTGTCAACAAGTATATGGTCACCAATACTCAATTTTAGTGTAATATCCAGAAATTTATTTACCTTAAAGAGAGAGAGACTTTTTCGTAGAAGTTTTAAGAAGTTATTTTGGTTTAAAATAGTCTCTGGTATCTCTGTATCGGTAAAGAGTTTAATATCTACATCTCTATCTATTGTAAATTGGTGGATCGCAACGCTAAGCATTTTATTAATATCCGTAGGTACTTGATCTTTATTTTTAGTTTTGGTATATTTTTTCGATAGTGGGCGGTAGTAGAGTCTCAGAGCTATCCACTCATCACTTTTATAACCAACATTAACAGCATAGAAATTAAGATGACCATATGCTAACTCAATCTTACTTGTTTTGGCACCATACTCTTTGGGGGCGTAGTTGAGTGCAAGATTAAATATATCTTTTTTCGAGGCGTGACCCATTAAAATTTCGGCACTGTCATTAATATAGAGTATCTTGCTACTTGAGTTAAAGACAATGAGCGGATTAGTATCTATATCAAGAAGAAACTTTGTATCAAGAGTATTCATTAATCTTCTTCCTTAGTGTATTTCGGTTAATTCCAAGTACCTCGGAGAGCTTAAGTTGCGATTTATATAGCTCTAAGCCTGCATCTATGAGTGGTTTTTCAAAGAGCTCTAGCTGATCTTTGTAAACATTAGCACCATTATAGTTTTTGATAAAATAGCTATAGAGAGTGTGGCAAATATCATCGCTCGATAAATTTTGCAGAAGTACGCTTTTGTAGATAGAGCTCTTGAGTGACTTAATATTTTTTGAGAGATCCAAGTACTCTTTTTTTATCTCTATATCTGCATTAATATTAAATAGCTCTTTTGCTTCATTGGTGAAGTGGTCTGTATAGAGTTTCGTATCATCGTCTCGCTCCGTTAATGGTGGCATTCTGTATATAAAAGCAAATTTATCCTCTATACGTGAGTCTAGCTCTTTTCTATTACTGATGGCTACTATATTGCTGTTACCAAAAGTTACAGTATCTATATTGGATATTTTTTCGAAATCTGTAATAACGATTTGACTATGGTTTGCCAAAGCATTTTGCACTTGCTCTAAATCCTCTCCACTCACCCAGGTCGAGGAGCTATAGAGCTCTTTTACCAAACTCTTCTTACCGGTATACTCATCTCCATAGAGAATAGAGGAGACATAAAGCTCCTTAGTAGATTGTAGAGATTGATAAATTTTATTAACAAAAGCAGAACGACTAATTATATGCACCCTAAACCTTTTATCCCAGATTTACATTAGATATCAGTAATTTCTAATGCAAATCTAGGTTTATAGTATATCACTTTATTTTTATTTGGTATAACTTCTCTATTGTAGAGATATTTGCTTAAATTTTAGGCAGAAAAAAAGAATAAATAGTAGAAATATGTGCTATGAGCTACAAAAAGTAGCCCATTATATCTTATAAAGAAGAAAGAGAGTGATTTTTAGAGTTTCTCTCTTACAATCTTAACCGCTTCAACCATATTTATAAGACTTGGTTTTACCTCGTCCCATTTTCTTGTTTTTAAACCACAGTCTGGGTTTATCCA
>JANTGQ010000117.1 GCA_024762845.1 Nitratifractor sp.
CCTATCTCTATTCTCTGCACTGGTGGCAGCAGCTTCTCTTTCAACGCTGACTGTACCTGTTGCTCTAAGCCTGCTGATGCGAAGATGGAGAGATACTTTCTATAACACAGAACGCATAAAATCAGGAGAAGATAATGGAATATGAGATAGTAAAATCACTCTTTATAACGCTAGCTTTAGGGTTTCTTATAGGAATACAAAGAAGACTCAGTAGCTTAGAGGATGATAATAAATACTTTGGAGGGGGCAGAACATTCGCTCTCATAGCCTTATTTGGATACATCTCAGCTTGGATTGGAACAAAAGTATCATATTTCAGCATCGTCAGCTTTGTGACCTTGGCGTTCCTTATAGCACTTGCATACTATTTTAAAGTTAGCAAAACAGGAAGAACTGGACTCACCACCCAATTGGCAGCTCTAATAACTTTTACTCTGGGTCTTATGGTCTATGAGCATTTGACAAATTATGCAATTTTTGTCGCTGTTCTTACTATAGTGATACTCGAAATCAAACCAAGGCTGCAAACGCTAGAGAGAAACATCTCTCCTGTTGATGTCCAGGCGGTTACCCTTTTGCTCGTGATGAGCTTTATTGTACTGCCTATCCTGCCAGATGAGATGCTGGGTCCCTACAATCTCTTTAACCCCTATAAAACGTGGCTTATGGCTGTTATTATTGCATTAATTTCATTTATTGGATACATTGCTATTAAAACACTGGGGCAAAAGTATGGTATCTTCCTTACGGGAGCTGCCGGTGGTTTTATATCTTCTACTGCGGTTTCTATATCGCTCTCTAAAATGTTCCAAAAACAGTACCATCTTTTAAACAACTACAGCGGAGGTATCGCCATCGCCTCTACCTTTATGTATATAAGAGTACTCTTTGAGACATTTGTAATCAACCCAGACTTGGCACTCCACCTGCTCCCTGCCTATTTAGGGGCAAGCATTAGCGGGCTGCTCCTTAGCTGGTACTTCTTTGCCAAGTCACCCTCCGCGCATATAGACTTAACCAAAAGCAATATTGCAAAAAATCCACTGCAACTAAGCGAAGCATTAAAGTTTGGCCTACTCTTTGGCATAATCTATGGTGCTATCGCTTTTATCCAAAGTAGATATGGTGATATGGGTGTCTATATCGTCTCTTTTATCTCCGGAATCAGCGACGTAGATGCCATTACACTCTCTCTTAGCCAAATGGCAAACGATGGTAAACTGCTTTTAGATATATCAGCCTATGGCATTATTATTGCATCTGTAACCAACTCTTTTGTAAAACTCGCTATAGTCTTTTGGCTTGGCGGATTAAGGCTTGGGCTTCGTATCGCTCTCTTTTTTCTTGTAACACTTGGCATTATGGGAGTTGGTTATTTGTGGCAACTCCATATAGGGTAATTGGCATTAGAGCAATTGTTCTATTGCTGCAATCTCCTCTTTGCTAAGGTCAATTTGCTCAACTTCTAAGTCATCTTGCATATGTTTGAGCGATGTTGTACCACTTAAAGGGTGAATGCCTTGCGATTGCAGATAGGCAAAAAATATCTGTGCCGGACTCTTATCTCTCTTTGTGGCGATATCTATTACTCTTTTATCTGCCAGAACATGTGGGTTTGCCGTCAGGCTCCAAAAACTTTGGTAGACAACTCCCTGCTCTTGCAACCACACCCTCAACGCCTTATCGTAATCGCTTTGCGCATAGAACCTATTTTGCACAATTGATGGTGCGAACTCAGCCTCTGCACTAAGACGCTGTAAAACTCTTAGGTCGTAGCAGTTGCTTATGCCAATTGCACCAACGCTTCCACTTGCTTTAATCCTCTCCATTGCATGCCACACCTCCATAAGACGCGCAAAAGGAAATAGTGGAGAGTGCAAAATCAATGCATCAATATACTCTGTTGCAAGGTTTTTTTGTGAGCGCGTAAAAGATTGTTCTACCTGCCGTGCCAAAGGAGCACTCTTATCATAAGGAATACTCTTTGGGTCCTGCCCCTCCACAGGGGTAAATTTTGTCTGAATATAGAGCTCTTGGCGTGCTACTCCACTTTGTTCAATCCCCTCACCTACCAAATCTTCCCGGTAATGTTTTGGCTGACATGCAGTATCAATAGCTCTAAATCCAGCCCGCACAGCTTGCTTTACATACTCTGCAGTCATCTCTTTTTTCCAGGCAGTACCATAAATTACTGCCGACATAGTTTGAGTTTTCATCTCTAGCTCCTAATTTTACTACTACTCCGCTACTGAAGCGCTTGTATCTGCATTTTATAGGGTTTTGCAATTTTATAGTTACAGTTGTGGGCTTTACCACTCTTGTCAAAACATACTCTCGCAACCTCTAACGCTCTCTCTTCTCTCTTTTGGGTACTACTCTTTCTCTTGCCTCTCTTTTTATTATTACTCTTTAGGCTAACACCCTCTTCTAACTGCTTATCATACTCACTACTCTGACTCACGGTATCTCTTCTAACTTGTGCGTCTCCAATAGGCGTGCTAACTCTGCTATTTTCTCCATCTACTACACTACAAGATGGCATTAGATGCAGGGCTAATATTAATAGAAAGATTTTAACCATTATTACTTCCTATTTTTTATCCACTCTTGCGTTTTAACAACTTTTGGTGCAGCCACTGCCATACAGTAGGGTTGGTTTGGATTTTTTCTAAAGTAGTCTTGGTGGTACTCTTCGGCTCTATAGTAACACTGTAGTGGTTCTACTTTTGTAACTATTTTTTTACTGTATCTAGGCTGAATTTGTGCAATATACTCTTTTGCAATACGCTCTTGTTCGCTATCTAAAGTAATAACTGTAGAGCGATATTGCGACCCATAATCTGCGCCCTGATGGTTAAGAGCCGTTGGGTCGTGTATCTCAAAAAATATCTCTAAAAGCTCTTGGTAACTGATTTTATTCTCATCAAAGAGTACCTTTACTACCTCAGCATGCCCTGTTGTATCACTGCAGACCTCCCTATAACCTGGGTTCTCCAGATGCCCGTTGGCATAACCACTCTCTACATCTATAACACCCTCTATAATCTCGAGTGCTGCCTCGATACACCAAAAACAGCCGCCTCCTAATATTGCTTCGCTCACTATTGCCTCCTTTTTATTTATTTTAATTCAAACAAGTCCGAATTAAACTCTTCAGCAGAGGGCTCTCGCGACTTGTCGCTCTTCAATAGACTTCGTTCTCTTTCGAGGGCATCTCTAATAACCCTAAATGCTGATAATCTTTCACTATTAGGTGTAAAAACCAATTTTCTATTCTTTAAAGTTTTTATAACGCGCCTAAAGGCGCTGCTCCAAATGTTTCTCGTTTAAGCGCACCTCTATTTACGCACTGACACTCTTTAGACTCTTCTGCTTTTCCTCAGAATGACGGGTGGCTAATAAACTTGAATATACTATATCATTTTGACCTTTTGTTTAAAAACCACTCAAAGGCAAAGAGCAGTCCGGGTGTTTTTGGGATAGTTTCGTCAAACATCAGCTCTTTTGCCTTCTCTAAGGGGATCTCTACTACCTCTATAAGTTCTTCGTCTGCAACTCCACCGCCACAGCTTACTCTGCAACTCTCATCTACCTCGGCATAGTAAAGATGCTGTTTTGTGCCTGCAACTCCAACGGCAGTGCTAAAAGAGGTAATCTTCTCTAAATCATCAGCGTCAACTTTAAAACCTGTCTCCTCTATAATCTCTTCGGAAGCTATCTGTGCGAGTGTTAAATCTTTATCTAAAATACCTGCACAAAGCTCTAAAGTAACACCATTGGTACTCTTGTCATTTATAAAAACAGGCGGACGAAACTGTCGCACACAGACAAAACTGTTGCTGTCGCGATTGTAAATGAGTATCGCAACGCTGTCATCAGCTTTTACAAGCTCCCAGTTGCGCCGATTTCCGTTTAGGCTAAAAGATACACTGAATGGTTGTACAAATTTACCATTTTGCAGTGGTGAAAGCTCCATATTTTCGACAATAAATTCCATTTAATCTCTCCTTATTCTCTACAGCAGTATCACTCTCGCAAGTCCCAAGAATGCAAAAAATCCAACAACATCTGTTACTGTTGTCAGCAACACACTACTTGCAACTGCCGGGTCGATACCGACACGTCGTAAAAGCAGTGGTATTGTTGCCCCAAACAAGCCTGCAAAAAGCAGGTTAATTACCATAGCTGCTGCAATTACAAAGCCCAATTTATAGTTATGAAACCAAAAATAGGCAATCACACCCATCACAAATGCAAAAATCAGACCATTGAGCAAAGAGACTGCAATCTCTCGTATTACCATACTTTTTGCTTCACTCCAGTTAAGCTCTTCGAGTGCAAGTTGGCGCACCATAACTGTTAAAGTCTGTGTCCCCGCATTTCCACCCATGGAGGCAACAATTGGCATTAAAACAGCCAATGCAACAAAAGATTGTATAGTCTGGTCAAAAAGCCCTATCACAAACGATGCCAAAATAGCAGTTACAAGGTTTACACCAAGCCAGACAGCCCTCTTTTTAGTAATTGTTCCAATCTCTCTATCATCTTCTGTCTCATCATCAACCCCAGCCATCTTATACATCTGCTCGGTAGCTCTATCTTCGATAAGATCATAAATATCATCAGATGTAATACGTCCAATAAGTTTACCATCATCATCTGTTAGTGGCAATACGGACAAATCGTAGTCTGTAAAGTACTTTATTACATCATCAATAGTATCACTCGCTTTTAGGTACTTAACGCGTTTATACTCCTCTTTGAGATGGTCACGATAACTCTTTGCAAAATCAAAGGTAATCACATCTTCAAGCGGTATCCAACCAATGAGATAGTTAAACTCATCAACCAAAAAGACGCCGTTTAGGTTATCGAGACCCTCCTCTTTTAGCTTTTTTAATCGCTCAATTGACTCTCCAACACTCTCATCTAGCCTAGCGCTAAAGAGCTCTGTCTGCATTAGAGAGCCGGCGTGGTCATCGCTATAGAGCTGCAGCTTTTTAATATCCTCTACATCTTCCTCATCTAGCTTTGCAAAGACCTCTTGCTCTTTTTGGGAGTCAAGCTCTGCAATATCCTGTAATAAATCTGCCGCATCATCACTATCGAGCTCATCAACAGCCTCGACAAGCTTTGCAACAGAAAGCTCCTCGAGTGCATCATCTTTCAGGTGCTCTGGAAGCTCCAAAAGTACCTCACCAAGGTACTCTTCGGGGAGCCTACGCAAATAGGCTATAAAG
>JANTGQ010000118.1 GCA_024762845.1 Nitratifractor sp.
GACTTTACTACACGAATTACAGATGCCTCTCTAGCCGCATTTGGGCTATGGGTATTAGGTTTTACGGTCTCCAAACTGGCAAGAAAAGAGTCGCTTGGGAGTGCAGATATTATTGTTGCAGCAACAATGGCAGCTCTTTTGGGCTTTCCCGGATTTTTCGTAGCTATGTTTATTGCAGCACTCTTAGCTATAGTTCCATCACTCTTTGCAAAAGAGACAATGGTGCCCTTTGTACCCTTTTTAGCACTAGCAACACTAATAACTCTTCTTTTCAAAGAGAGTTTACTCCAATATTTAGAGGCTATTATTTATGCTTAGATCAAAACAGTATATTCTAAAAACTTTCTCAAAGAGTTTCTTAACTCTTTTTATACCATTTTATATAATAATTTCCCTCTCTAACTTAATTTATATATCCCGTCTTTCATCTAGAATAACACTGAGTAGCAGTGACTTTTTAACATTCTATATGTTTATAACACCTGATATTATTTTTATCACTATACCGCTTACCTTTCTTGCAGCAACCATAAACACTTTTTCTAAACTATCTGAGAGTAATGAGATGATTGCACTCTTCTCTTTAGGAGTTCGACCAAAAGAGATACTGAAGTCACTTCTTCCTCTGGCATCTCTTTTTACACTTCTTTTACTGATTATTGCTATATTTATTATTCCATACACAAGCCAGACTATGAATAACTTTAAACTTAAAAAGATTTATGAATCAAACTTAAAAATATTACCAAATTCCCTTAGTCAAGACTTTGGGAACCATCATGTTTTTATAAAAAAGAATATTGATGGTAATTTAGAAGATGTGACCATGTTTACACATCAAAAAAATAGCAACTTTCAAATACTCTTCTCCCAAAGTGGCAGTATTCAAAACCCAGATAATAAACGTAGTTTTCTCAACTTGGAAGATGGAACTATTTATCAAACCCAAAAAGAGAATCTGAAAATTATTAATTTTAAGGATATGAAACTATTTAATAACGCAAAGTACTACTCCAATAAAGTGTTACCATTTAGAGAGTATTGGCTTAGAGATAGAGGTAAATTCTACTACTATACACTTTTAGCTATGACGCCGCTACTTCTTTTTCTGTTTTATTTCTCTTTAGGGATTTACAATACTAGATACCAGATGAATCTCTCATCGTTATATATAATTCTAAGTATTATAATAGTCTATGTACTCTCTATTATCGCAAAAAAACAGGTAAATGTATGTGTACCTATCTCTATTATATTTCTTTGGGTATTTTTATCTCTTCTTACCTATAACAGAAGAGTTGCAAACAGATACTAAATATGCGAATAAAGGCTACTATAAGCTATAACGGTGCAATGTTTTTAGGCTTCCAACGTCAAAAAAACTGTAGTAATACTGTTGCACAAACATTTGAAAAGGCTCTTAAATCTGTTGGAATAGAAGGTAAAATATATGGTAGTGGCAGAACAGACAGAGGTGTCCATGCCACAGGGCAAGTAATACATTTTGACATACCTTCGTTTTGGGAAAAGAAAGGTTTAGAGAGCCTGAAATATCAGTTAAACTCTAAATTGAGTTCTATAAAGATTAAATATCTCAAAGAGGTTGAACCAACATTTCATGCGCAGTATAGTGCAACAAATCGTATATACAGGTATATTATTAAACTATCAGAAGCATCAGTCTTTGAAGAGGAGTTTGTAAGCACCTACGAATTAGAACACCTTGAACTAATGGAGCAAGCACTTGAGCTCTATGTTGGACAACACGACTTTTCTTTTTTCAAAAAAGAGGGTTCACCAACAAGTAGTAATATCCGCACAATAAGAAGAGTCGACACAGTTAAACTCAAAAAGTACTTCATAATATACTTCCATGCAGACGGCTATCTTCGCAGCCAGGTTAGAATGATGGTAGAGGGTGCTTTAAAGGTATCAAAGGGTGAGCTTACTCTTAAGCAACTTCAGCGTCAAATCGACGTAAAAGAGAGGTTTTTTACTACACTTGCAAAACCTCAGGGACTCTATCTCCATAGAGTCACATACTAAAAATTTAAAATGGTTTTACCACTACAAAGATGACAATAGCAATCATAATAAGTGTTGGCACTTCATTATAAAATCTGTAAAATTTTCCTGGTTTGTAGTGTGGGTTATCGAGTAGTTTTTTTCTATGCATCTCCAAAGAGAAATGATAAGCAATTAAAAGAAGTACAAAAAATATCTTTGCATGCATCCAGCCACCACTGCTTAGTATGCCACTATTTAAATAGAGCATTAAACTTCCACTCAATATAGTTGCCCACATTGCAGGGGTGCCAATATATTTAATAAGCTTATACTCCTGCACCTCTACAACACTTACAAAACCGCTATTATCAGCATTCTCACTATGGTAGACATAGAGTCTTGGCTGATAAAAGAGCATTGCCATCCAACTTATAAAACTCATCACATGAAACGCCAATATCCAACTGTAATACTCCAACTTAATTCTCCTTAACTATATCTTGTAAAGAGTAGACTATCAACTCTTTCTCGCCCTTATAGTACCCTATTTGAGCTTTTTTTATGTATAAATGGCTGTTTTTTGTCAAAAGTCCCTTTCTCTTCTGTTTCACAAAGAGTCGGTACCTCTTGGCTCCAACTCTAATATAGCGATCTTTGTAAATACCATGAATCTCTTTTACAATTTCACCTATATTATTTAGATCACTTCTCATGAGTGTTGAACTAAAAGTAGGAATATAATCGTTGATGTCAACTGTTTTCTTATTCGCTACAATATCAAGGTCTGTAATCTCTTCGAGTTTATAGTATCGCTTCTTTTTATAGACCTTAAAATCGTAACACATTCCCTCTTCCAACCCTTCAGCACTTTTATAAAGAGTCACACTCCTAGAGTTGGGAGTGGACTTAATTACACCAATATCTCCTCTTTTATAGAGAAGGCATACATCTTTTAAGAGCACAGGAGATTTGAGATGTTTTAATTTTAAAAACTCTTCCAAATTCACTTCGCTTTTAGTCAAAACATTATCTCCACTCTCCACTTTTGGAATAAAGAGCTTCCAGACTCTGTCTAAAAAGGTTTCATGTTTTAACTCTGTTGCATTACTTGTTGTAAAGATTGCATAAAGTGGCAAATGGTCTGAGTATCCCTTTCCCATATGTTTTCCATTTTTGTAAACCCATCGGTTAAGATTTGACTTTCTCCTCTTCTGAAAGAGATAAGCCTTTTTAAAAACTTTGAAACTTCCCTTTTTATACTCCCATCCCTTACCATTGACCATACTTGGAGAGATTATAATAGAGTCTAATGCACTCTTTTTCCCATAAAAATCGTGACTCCACCTTTTACGGGCATCCACTTCACTCCATAAATTATAGTGATAGAGTGACTCTTTAGGTAAATCTTTATCTCTAAACTTAATTAATCTCTTTTTATAGTACGTTTGCAAGATAGTGTCAATTCCACAGACACCCCCAGTATCATTACTCTTAGCTGTAATATTTGTACACTCATTATAGTTACTGTTAAAGTCACCTAAAATTATATATTCACTCCCCTTTGGCAGCTTTTGTAATCGTGCCAGTAGCGCTTTAGCATACTTTAACCTCGCACTCTCTGCTGCTCTTTTAGAACGCCAATGGTTCGCAAAAATATGGAGTTTAGGCTCACTCTTAAGAGTTACATCTAAAATATTCCTGTCACTTTTTGAGTTGCTGACAACTATATCTCTACTCTTTTTCAATGCTATTTTCGAGAGCATTGCAACCTGTATCGCACTCCCACGTTTATCAGTTATAGCTGAATAAGGGTAACTGCATCCAACCCTATTGAGACTACTCTGTAACTTTTTTAATGCATTTGGGTTCTCTACCTCCTCTAATGCAATTACGTCAGCATTCAAATCGCAGATAACCTGTGTAATATGCTCTAATTTTTTGCTAAAAGTGTTGTTGTTCCAGTTATGTCTATTTGGTTTATAGTCATCGTACTCTGTACTATTAAGTGTTAAATCAAAGAGGTTATCTACATTATAAGTAGCAACTTTTATTGTAGTAGCATATAAAATAAAGGGAATTATTGGTATTAAAAGTAGTTTTTTCATAAAAATATTTTATCTAAAGAGCAATTAAAAAGTGACCCTCTAAGAGAGCAAGGGTCAAATAGAGTGATAATTGGTAGAATAGTTAGCTACAGTAATCCCATAGCTAATTTTGCCTCATCTGTCATTTTTTCCTGATTCCATGGCGGATCAAAAACAAGTTCTACATCAAGCTCAAGTAGATCTCCATCCATTCTATTTGGAATTGATTTAACCAAATCTACAATCACTTCGCTCATCGAACAGGTAGCAGATGTCAAAGTCATAACAACTTTACACTTATTAAGTTTACTCACCTCATCTTTCCAGCAATCTACATCGTAAATAAGCCCTAAGTTATAGATATCAACCGGCAACTCCGGGTCATAAATCTTACCTAGCTCCTCTATTACTTGCTCTCTTGTCTCCTCTGGAGTAACATCTCTTAAATCTGCCATTAGAGCTCTCCTTTGCTACATCTCGTAGCGTACAGATAGACCTTCTCCAAGAAAGATTGTAGACTCTTTTGACGCACTGGCGAAAGTAACTCTACAATGCCAAGTTCATTTAGCTTTTCTGGATCAAAGTTTAAAATATCACTTGCTTTTTTATTACCAAAAATATCGAGTAGTAGCGTTAGCATCCCTTTTGCCATTTCGCTGCTTCCCTCGCCTCGCAAAATTAGAACACCATCTTTACACTCTCCAACAAGCCACGCTGGCGATGCACATCCAACAATAAATGTTGCATCATTTTTTTCACTCTCTGGCAATGTTGTATGGCGTTTCCCTAAATCGAATATATACTCTAGTTTTGCATTTGCATCTTCAAAAAGGTCAAAATCGCTCTTATACTCTGCTATTACCTCTTCAATTGTTTTCACTTTTAGCTCCTAACATTAAATCTTCGCATCCATGGCACGTCTCGAAGCACTCTAGTTCACTCTTTCCATAATAAGCTATCTCAAACTCACTATGTACTCTATCTCTAACGGCCTCATTCTCTATAGACTCTATAATCTCATTTGCAAATGCTAAAATTAACATTTTCTTCGCCTCGACTTGGCTAATACCGCGACTTTGTAAATAGAATAAATGCTTTGCATCTAACTGACCTGTCGTAGAGCCATGGCTTGCTTCTAA
>JANTGQ010000119.1 GCA_024762845.1 Nitratifractor sp.
ATATCTCTAAGAGTTTGTAGGCTTTCTCTTTTATCTCTTTTTCACGTTTAAAAAATCTTGGTAGTCTGAATATTGCCTCGAGATATCCATAGTTAGCCTGTGCATCATAACCGATTAAGATATTCTCTAAAACAGTCATACTCTTAAAGAGGCGGATATTCTGGAAAGTTCTTGCAATCCCTTTATAGACAACTTGGTTTGGCTTTGTACCTGTTATATCAGTGTCTTCGAAAATTACAAAACCGCTTGTTGGCTGCAGATTGCCGGTAATTATGTTGAATATTGTCGTCTTTCCTGCACCATTTGGACCAATAAGCCCATAGATGCTCCCTTTTTTTACCTCGAAATCTAAAGCATTTATAGCCGTTACACCACCAAACTGCATTGTAACGCTATCTATTTTTAAAATTGTTTCTGCCATTATTGACTCTTCTTTTTAAAGTAATTGAATAACTCTTTGTCTCCAAGCAGACCCTTTCTTGCAAAGAGCATCATAATAATTAAGAGTATAGAGAATACTACCATTCGAGTCCCTGGGTGTGCGCCAAGGTCTGTACCAAAAATGATTATATTATCATCTAAGAAACGCAGCCACTCCATACCACCCATTACCAAAATTGTTGCAATAAGTGCCCCGCTCATACTGCCAAGCCCACCAAGAACAATAATAATAAGCAACTGGAAGGTGAGTAAAAAGCTAAACTGGTCAGGTGTAATTGTTGTGAGCATCGAAGCCAAAAGCCCACCACCAATACCTTCGAAGAATGCAGAGGTCATAAATGCGTAGGTTTTTATCTTAAAGGTGTTGATACCCATGGCTGTTGCTGCATCTTCGTCATCTCGTACCGACTTCATGGCGCGTCCATATTTAGAGTAGATAATATGAATCATTATAATAAATGTAATGAGAGCAATTATTCCAATCCATATAAAGTTGGCATTAGATGGAATATCGTTTAGTCCCATTGCACCGTTTGTGTATGCCGGGTTATTAATTGCAAATATTCTAATAATAAATCCAAAGCCTAACGTTACAATTGCCAGGTAGTCCCCTCTAACTCTAAATACCGGGAAAGAGAGAAACATTGCAACTATAGAGGCAGCAATACCACCGATAATAATTGCTGGTATAAATTGCGCTTTCATCTGAAGTATAATAGGTGCTGGGTCTACGAGTGCAAACATATCTACCTTTGTATCTGTAGGCAGGAGTAAAATAGCAGTAAAGTAGGCACCAATTGCGACAAAACCGTTTGGTTCAAGCGAAAACTGCCCTGCTACTCCATTAATTAGGTTATAGCTCAGTGCCAAAATTGCAAAAATACCTATGTTGCTCAAAATGCTAAGTGTATAAGAGTCAAAAGTGTTTTGCGCATAGTATATAAAGAGAAGTGTCGCAATAATTAGTAGTATGTTTCGTATAATTTTCATCATTGGCTCCTTAAAATCTTCCGCGCTCGAGGTCTTGCCCCATAATGCCTGTTGGTCTAAAGAGAAGCACCAAAATTAAGAAGAAGAAGGCAAATGCATCTTTATACCCTCCAAGTTCTGGGAACATTGCTACTACAAATATTTCGGTAAATCCTAAAATAAACCCACCAACAACTGCGCCTGCTACGCTACCAATTCCACCGAGTACTGCTGCGGCAAAGGCTTTAAGCCCAACAATAATACCCATTAGCGGGTCGATAGATGGGTAACTAACAGCGTAAAAAACACCACCAATTGCTGCTAAAGCAGAGCCTATAATAAAGACAATCATAATAATTCTATCTGCATCTATACCCATTAGTTTAACTGTCTGGATATCAAACGCAAGTGCTCGAATTGCCATACCGTACTTAGTTTTATAGAGAATCCAAAGTACAAGAGCTAAAATAAGAAGCGTCACAGTTGGGATAATAATAACTGAGATTGGCAGGTAAATCTCTCCAACATGGAATATTTTAGTTAGATACTCCGGCGCAGCAAACGCTTTTGGTGTGCTGCCAAAGAGTACAGTAAAGAGGTTCTCTAAAAAGAAGCTAATACCAATTGCAGTAATAAGAAGCGAAATTTTTGGTGCGTCGCGCAGCGGTTTATATGCAATTTTATCGGTTAAAATACCAACTGCAGCAGAGCCAATAATTCCTAATAGTACTGCTAGCTCAAATGGTATCCCTGCACTTGTGCCAAAGAAGGTTAAAAATGCACCGACCATCATAATATCGCCATGTGCAAAGTTAATTAAGCGCAGCACTCCATAGACCATTGTATAGCCAATAGCGATAAGAGCATACATACTCCCAAGACTGGCACCATTTACAAGTTGTTGTAAAAAGATATCTAAATTCATAACATCGACCTTTAACCTGGGTTTAGTTCCTATTGTAATTATCTTAGGTAATTGTGTAAGAGAATTAAAATAGTAACTAGCCTCTAAAAAGAGGGCTAGCTTATGTTATGGATTTACAGAAGTTTTATATGCAAATTTACCATCTTTAACAGCGTTTACAACTGCAGATTTTACTGCATCGCCATTTTTATTAATAGTAATTACACCTGTAATACCTTTGTAATCTTTTGTATTTCTTAGGTTTGTGTTGATGCACTCTTTGTCATCACTCGCTTTACCAGCTTTAATACAGCTCTCCATTGCCTGTAAAATCATACCGTAACCGTCTGCTGCCAATGCACCCATTGAGTCTGCAGGTTTATTATATTTTTTATGGAACGCATCTACATAAGCTTTTGCTTCTGCAGAGCTTGCAGCTGCTTCGTTAAAGTGGTCTGTATACATAAAGCCTTCAGCTGCTTTACCGCCAATTTTAACTAACTCTGGGAATCCAACACCATCTGCACCGATAAATGGAGTTTTAACACCCATATCTCTTGCTTGTTTAACCATTAGTGCCGCTTCTGGGTAGTACCCTGTAAATGCAACGATACCTGGATTTGCTGCTTTAAGTGCTGCAACTTGTGCATTAAAGTCTTTATCACCAGAGTTGATAAGAATAGTTTTTTCTATCTTACCACCAGCTGCTTCAAAAGCTTTTTTGAATGCTTTAGAGAGACCTACAGAGTAGTCTTGTTTTGCATCTGTTACAACAACTGCTGTTTTCATACCGTTGTCGATTGCATATTTAGCCATTACCGCACCTTGGAATGGGTCGATAAAACAAGCTCTTGTTACATACTTTTTATCTTTTGTTACTCTTGGGTTTGTAGATGCATGAGTAATCATTGGAGTTTTTGCTTTTTCAGCAACCGGTGCCATAGCCATAGAGTTAGAAGATGCAACTTCGCCTAAGATTACAGATACTTTATCTTTATCTAACAATCTTTTAACTGCTGTTGCTGCTTCTACTTTGTCGCCTCTATCATCTACAACTACAAGTTTTACTGTGTCGCCATTGCTTAGTTTGTTCTTTTGCTCATACGCAATATCCAAACCACCTTTACTTGTCTGCCCAAATGCTGCAATATTACCAGTCATTGGTAAAACTACACCAATTTTAACCTCTTTTGCATATGCCATACCACCTAGTAGTGCAGCTGCTGCTACAATGCTTGTTAATTTTTTCATTCGCTCTCCTTAAATAGTTTGTACGTTAACTATAATATCACGGAATCTTTAAATTAACTTAAAATTTCTTTAACAATTTTATTTACTTTACCACCATCTGCCCGTGAACCATACTCTTTTTTCACAGCACCCATAATTTTACCCATATCTTTCATACTTGTAGCGCCTAGCTTTT
Source organism: Nitratifractor sp. (assembly GCA_024762845.1). Taxonomy (GTDB): domain Bacteria; phylum Campylobacterota; class Campylobacteria; order Campylobacterales; family Sulfurovaceae; genus JAADEQ01. The sequence goes on from JANTGQ010000119.1 coordinate 3,741, forward strand.
CTACGAGTGTTTCTACCGCACTCTTAAGCTCTTCGTCGCTTAGTGGTTCTGGCAGGTAAGAGCGCACAAGTGCCAACTCTGCCTCTTCTTTGGCTACTAAGTCGTCTCTGCCAGCTTCTCTAAACTGTACAAGTGCATCTTCGCGCTGTTTTGCATATTTTGTTAAGACTGCTTCTACTTCTGCGTCGCTTAACTCTTTACGTTCATCCACCTCTATCTGTTTTATTGCCGCACTAATGTTACGTAAAGTATCTCTCTTTGCTGTCTCTTTTGCCCGCATAGCGGCTTTAATGTCTGCTTTTATCTGTTCTTTTAGATTCATATTTATCCTTTGTAAACCCGGATTATGCAATAGAAATCACAGAAGCTGCCTCAGTCATTGCGCCATGGGCATTTACAAAAAATCATCGATTAACCTACGGGTTAACCTCAAATTTTTTGCAAACACCCATAACACAAGCACTTGACGCATTTCTTGCGATTCTATTACATAATCCGGGTTAAAAATTTTTAAAATTATATCAGGTAGTCGCCTTTAGCAAGCTTTTATCAAAAATCTTCTATACTTCACTCATAAAAAGCAAAGGTTCAAAGGTAACAGATGAGCGAATTTCAATTAATACTAACCATAATAGCACTATCGATATTTGTAATATTTTTTAAGCAACTCTTTAGTGGCAACCACCCAAAGCGCGGTGTTGACTTCGAGGCAAAAACACCACAAGATAGCATTGGTGGTGTCTCTAGACCAGATAAGATATTTAAAAAAGAGCAGAGCGAAAGCACAAAAGAGTTAAGCCGTGTCGAAGAGCTTATGGATATTGCACAAAAGTCACTAGAGAGTGGCGATAACCTAGAGGCAAAAAAAGCACTCCAGTCACTTTTAATACTAGAACCAGACAATACAGAAGCACTGCGAATGCAAGGTGTTGTCGCAATGAATATGAACGACTATATAGAGGCAAAAGAGAGCCTATCAAGAGTTTTAGAGCTCGACGAGAGCGACGACTTGGCGCACAACCTGCTAGCAAATGCCCTGCATAAATTAGGCGAGAATGAAGAAGCAATAGCCCACCACAAAAGAGCAATAGAGCTAGACAGCTACTACGCGCCATACTACTACAACTACGCCAACACCCTCTACGAACTTGGTAAAAAAGAGGAAGCACTTGCAATGTATAAAAAAGCGCTAGAGCTAGAGCCAACGCTACAAGATGCCAAAAAAATGATAAAAGAGTTAGAAGATGTGCAACATTAATCAAAACCTCTTTTTAGAGAGCATGGCAGATGCCCACCTTTTGCAAAATATAACAAAGTACTGCGCAAAATGCTACAAAGAGTTGCAACTTGATGAGCCGGTTTATCTAAACGAAGAGAACTATAGCTATATCTGCAGCGACTGCGCGTGCGAAATAAGCCTAAGTTTAGAGCAAGAAGAGCAAAATATGGGCGAAGAGCCACAAGAGGTCTCTCTT
>JANTGQ010000120.1 GCA_024762845.1 Nitratifractor sp.
ATGTAACCCTCTAAAATCTTAGAACCACATGTTACACTCCACTCTTTTACCTGAATATTATCTTTTAGCAGTATTGGCAGACCAGAACCACTTGTCTCAAAGCCAACATATGCGTTTATATCGCTCGCTTTTGCTTTTTCTAAAATATCTTTTTGTAGAGCTTCCTGCTCATCTTTACTTAAAGATAAAGCTTCTCGTAGCTTCATTTGCTCTCCTAATCTCTTTTCTTATAATATCGAACAATTGCTAAACCAATAGCTATAATTATAAAAATCAGAGCAATTGCCCCGACAATATAGCCGCTTGTTACAGGTTGCGTAAAATCCACTACGCAAGAACCTCGCTACATCTGCTGCATAATTTATCTTCTGCTTCGCTTGTAAATCTCCAGCATCGTGGACATTTGTAACCGCTTGCTCTTACAATCGAGTAGCTGTTGCCCTCAATTGTAAATTCAGCCAACACCTCTTGCTCGCTCGAAGTCTCAAATGCACTTACGCCAAACCAATCTTCAAGGTTTTTCGCCTCTTGCATACCAAAGAGAGCACTATCACCAACAATTGCCAACTCTAGTGTTGTGCGAATAACTTTCTCTTTTTTTAGCTTGTCAATCGCTTCAAAAAAGCTCTCACGCGCATTGATTAAAAGCTCACTATTTAAACTACTCTCAACTTCTGGCAGTGGCTGATACTCTAAATCAAAAATATCACTTAAATCTTTTTTAAAGATTGCCGGTGCATGCTCTATCGCTTCATCTGCTGTGTATGTTAATACAGGTGCAACAAGAGCAAGCATTGATTTTGCTATCAAATACATAGCACTCTGTGCACCTCTTCTGTTTAAAGACTCTTTTGCGTCACAGTAGAGTCTATCTTTACACAAATCCATATAGATACCGCTAAGTTCATTTGTCAAAAAGCTGTTTAAAAGACTAAATGCTCTTGCAAACTCATACTTTGCAAATTCGCTGTTTACTTCGTCAAATACACTCTTGGCTTTGGCTAAAATCCATCTATCTAACTCGCCAAAGTGCTCTACCTCTAAAACCTCTTCTAAGCCATCAAGATTCGCTAATAGAAATCTAAAGCTATTTCTAATTTTTCTATACTGCTCTGCAGTCTGTTTTAAAATGTTTTTACTAATCTTTAAGTCACTCTGGTAATCGCTCAACGCTACCCACAAGCGTAGAATCTCTGAACCAAACTCTTTTGTCACCTCTTGTGGTGCAACAACATTTCCTTTGGATTTACTCATCTTCTCGCCCTTCTCATCAACTGTAAAGCCGTGAGTTAAGAGCCCTTTGTATGGCGCTATATCATTAATACCACAACTAACCAGCATAGAGCTCTGGAACCATCCTCTATGCTGGTCAGTACCCTCTAGGTAAAGATCTGCCGGGTACTCACCTGCATCATAGTTGCGGGATTTCAAAGTTGCATACCATGTAGAGCCACTATCAAACCAAACGTCCAGGACATCTGTTATCTTCTCTAACTCTTCAGGTTTGTACCCGCTGCCTGGGTAGAGAAGCTCAGAGATTGGCATATCATACCATGCATCACACCCTCTATGTTCAAATATCATCGCAACAAAGTTGAGAACTTTTTCATCTAATATTACCTCTTTTGTCGCTTTAACTCTGAAGAATGCTATTGGAACACCCCAACTTCTTTGTCGACTTATACACCAATCTGGTCTGCCTTCTATCATAGGAGTAAATCGATTTTTTCCCCATGCCGGATAGAATTTTACATCTTTTATCGCATCGAGTGCACTCTGACGAAGAGTTTTATGATTTGGCATCTCTTTATCAACAGCAATAAACCACTGCTTTGTTGCTCTATAGATTACCGGCTTTTTTGTTCTCCAGCAGAATGGGTAGGAGTGTGTAAACCTACTCACACTTAATACACTCTCTCCAAGAAGCTCAACAATCTTCTCGTTTGCTTTAAATACATGCATCCCAACAAACTCTTCTGGGTTTGGCAAGAGCCCAAGCCCTACAACACTCTCATCATATAAACCATGGTCATCTACTGGCATAAGTACATCAAGATTATACTTTAAAGAGGCAAAATAGTCTACCTCTCCATGTCCAGGTGCAGAGTGTACGGCACCAGTACCGCCATCTAACTCTACAAAATCTCCTAGAATTATGTAAGACTCTCTACCATTTAAAGCATTCACAGCTTTTTTATGCTCGAGCTCTTTAGAGCTAAACTCTTTAACAATTTCGCTGCTTTGCAGTACACCCTCTTGCACAAGCGCGTCAAGACGGCTCTTGGCAACTATGTACCCCTCTTTGGTTAACACATAATCCTCTTCGGGGTGCAGCGCAATAGCAACGTTTGCCGGCAGAGTCCATGGAGTTGTTGTCCAAATAACCAATGCAGCTTTTCCATCAACTCCTAGCTCTTTTTTTGCACTCTCACTCAGTTCAAACGCAACATATAAAGAGTAATCCTCTTTATCTTTATACTCAATCTCAGCATCAGCAAGGGCAGTCTGTGCCGCCCATGACCAGTAGATTGGCTTGCTTCTCTCTACCAAAAGCCCTCTGTTTGCGACTTGGCATAGTGCTCTAAATATATTTGCTTCGAATTTAAAATCCATTGTCAGGTATGGGTTCTCCCAGTCACCAATAATACCTAACGACTTAAAACCCTCTTTTTGGTGCTCTACAAACTTAGTAGCATGTGCACGACAGAGCTCTCTAAACTTTGCAACACTTAGAGCATCTTTTTTCTCTTTTCCTATCTTCTCTTCTACTTTTTGCTCAATTGGCAAACCGTGGCAATCCCAACCTGGCGTATAACGAACAGCTTTCCCTTGAAAATAGTGATACTTAACAATAATATCTTTTAATGTCTTATTGAGTGCATGACCAATATGGATATCGCCATTAGCATAGGGTGGTCCATCGTGAAGCGTAAACATCTCTCTACCTTGGCGTCTGCTCTTCATCTTTTCATACACACCCTCCTCGAACCATTTACTATATCGCAGAGGCTCATTTTTAGGAAGGTTCCCACGCATTGGGAACGATGTTTTGGGCAATAGAATTGTATCTTTGTAATCCATTTTGATCTATCCTTGAATTTTCAATCAAGATTAAGTAATAGAGATTACAAAATCTACACCAATCATTGCACTATAGAGTTTCACAAAAAATCATAAATTAACCTATGTGTTAACCTTAGATTTTTTTGCAAATACCCATAGAGCAAGCGCTTGACGCATCTCTTGCAATTGTGTTGCTTAATCCTGCTTTTCAAATAATTTTTAAAAAATTGCAAGATTATAACCAAAACTCTATTACAATTTCGTTATAATAGCTGCTAATCGAATAAACTAGACTCAACTTTGGAGACAAATATGTCAAAACTAGAAAAACCTGAACATATTATATTTATTGGGGCAAATCTCTATACTGACTATATACAATATTCCTATCTAGAAAGAGTATTTCCTTATATAAAAGATGCAACACATATTCACAGATACCAAACATTCTCAGAAAATATTCTTAGCACCCTTATTAAAGATATAAAAAGTATACAAAAAAACTCAACTATATTTGTTATAGATTACTACTATAAGCAGCTACTCTCTCTTTTAGAGTCATATGGCTACGATATTAAAGAGAAAAAAGGGAATCTACTCTTTCGTATAGATAGCGTACAGATAGTTGTTAAAGAGATCTCTTTATTTAAGCAGCTTCCCGATTCTACAACTATGCTCAACAACAGTTTAGCCTACTTTAAAGTATTTGGAACTGACAGCAATCTAGAGAAGATGAGAGAAGAGATCGGTACCCATGCAAGCTTAACCCGAATTCTTCCCAACTGCTACAATGTTATTGTAAAAGATGCAGATGGAGAGAAATGTCTTACAAATCTTGCCAATACGCTTGAACTGAAAATTCTTGCTGTTCGCTCTTTAAAGCGTGCACTTATCGACTACTTAAGCCAAAAAGGCAAAACACTTACAATTGCAGAGAGTTGTACAGGTGGACTTCTGGCTGCAAAAATAACCTCTGTCAGTGGTGCATCGAGTGTACTTAATGGCTCCATGGTCACTTATAGCAACGAGATCAAACAGAAGTGGCTAGGAGTACAAGAAGAGACACTTAAGCAGTATGGTGCAGTCAGCAGCGAGTGTGTAAGCGAGATGCTAGATGGTATCAAAAGGACGGCAGATGCCTCTATTGCTGTTGCTATTAGTGGGATTGCTGGTCCAACAGGCGGAAGCGAAGATAAACCTGTAGGTACCGTATATATAGGAATTTTAAATGAAAAGCAGAAATCTGTGAAAAAGTTTCTCTTCGAAGGCGACAGAACTTTTATTCAAGAGCTTGCTGCACGCACCGCTTTAGAGATGATTATCGATTCCGAAAAAGATTTTTTCGAATTTTTTTAGTTTTTGCCCAAAAAAGCTTGACATAAAAAATATTTTAGGCTATAATCTCGCCACTTAAACGCCAATAGACGTTTAAAGAGGTATGACCCGTTAGCTCAGTTGGTAGAGCAACTCCCTTTTAAGGAGTGGGCCCTTGGTTCGAATCCAAGACGGGTCACCATTTTTTATATGACTTAAATGGGCTAGATGACCCTTTCATCTAGTGGCCAAGGATGCTGTGTTTTCCGCACAGAAACAGAGGTTCAAATCCTCTAAGGGTCGCCATATAAAGTCTTAATAACGGTCGCTTAGCTCAGTTGGTAGAGCGCTACCCTTACAAGGTAGATGTCATAAGTTCGAGTCTTATAGCGACCACCACGGAAAAGTGCGGCGGTAGTTCAGCTGGTTAGAATGCCTGCCTGTCACGCAGGAGGTCGCGGGTTCGAGTCCCGTCCGCCGCGCCACCACTTTTTCTAATGATTATATTTTTAATCCTCCTCCTTTAGTATATAGAAAAAGAATTTATAGGGATCGAATAGATCCCGCCTTTATTTATAACTTTGACCCGTTAGCTCAGTTGGTAGAGCAACTCCCTTTTAAGGAGTGGGCCCTTGGTTCGAATCCAAGACGGGTCACCACCACGGTCGCTTAGCTCAGTTGGTAGAGCGCTACCCTTACAAGGTAGATGTCATAAGTTCGAGTCTTATAGCGACCACCACTTACAGAACTAATTGAAACAATGATACAATACAACTTCATATAAT
>JANTGQ010000121.1 GCA_024762845.1 Nitratifractor sp.
TCGATAGAAAAGAGACTTTAGAAGCAATTATAGAATCTGCTCTATTTGGCAATATATACTCTTTTACCCTGCCTCCAATAATATTAATATAGCGTAATCCTGTAAGCCCCTGCCCCTGCAGCACTGCACGCATATCTTTGGTAACTTTGATATCTTTTTCAATATAAACTTCTACAATTACCATAAAAGGTTTACTACTATCTATTCCGATATTTTTTACCCTACCAACATCTACACCATTAAGCTTTACGACAGAATCTTTATTTAAGCCATCAACAGACTCTTCGAAATAGACTTTGTAGATATTATAGTTACTACTGCTCATATCCTCTTTTGCAAGCCAAAAAGCAAAATAGAAAGCCAATGCTGTAAAGAGAGTAACAAAGAGACCAACCCATAGATAATTTATCTTCTCATACACTTTTTAGCCTTTTATTTAAATACTCATTTTTAAAAAACTTCTCTACAAATGGATGATGCGACTGCAATACATCATGCAGCGTACCACTCGCAACAACTTTATGATCTGCCAATATAGAGAGTCTATCGACGATATTATGTATTGTATCTAAATCGTGTGTAATCATTACAATAGTTAAATCCAAAATATCCCGTAAGTTTACAATTAACTCATCAAATCCCCGTGCCCCAACCGGGTCTAACCCACTTGTAGGTTCATCTAAAAAGAGAAGCTTGGGGTCAAGTGCCAAAGTTCTTGCAAGAGAGGCTCTTTTTATCATCCCTCCACTAAGCTCGTGCGGATAGAGATACTTGACACTTCTATCCAAACCAACCATCTCCAACTTAGCATCTACTATATAGTGAATCATTTTTTTCGAAAGTCTGGTATACTCTTTTAGAAGCAGCGCAATATTATTCTCTATACTCAAAGAGGTAAAGAGTGCCCCAAACTGAAACAGCACCCCCCAGTTTTGCTTTAACTCTGCCACTTCTGCTCGCGAAAGATCTCTTATATTCTTACCAAAAAGATATATATCTCCGCTTGTTGGCTTTAGAAGCATCGTCATCTCTTTTAAAAGAACAGATTTTCCCGAGCCACTCTCGCCAAGTACAGCATAAATCTCATTCTGCTCTACCTCTAAATTTACACCGCTATGGACAAGCTTTGAGCCAAATTTTGTAATGATATTTTCGACTTTGATAACCTGGCTCATATTCCAAGCTCCGTAAATACAACAGAGAAGAGCGCATCACAGACAATGACCAAAAATATTGCATTTACCACACTCTGTGTTGTCTCTTTCCCAATACTCTCGGTATCTTGACTTACCTTTAACCCATGAAACACACCGACAAATGCAATAATAAATGCAAAAAAAGGACCCTTAACTATACCAATTATATAGTGTTTTAGTGCCAATACCTCATAGATTCTCTGTATAAATATTTCGAAAGAGAGCCCAATCTGCGCTTTTGTTGCCACCATTGCGCCCAAAATACCAACCATATCAGAAAAAAATATAAGCAGCGGCAGTGCAATTACCAAAGCAATAATGCGGGGTATAACCAAAAAGTAAAACGGCATAAACCCCATTGTCTTCATTGCATCGAGCTCTTCTGTAAGCTTCATGGCTCCAATCTCTGCAGTATACGAAGATGCACTCCGCCCCGCAACAACAATAGCTGTAATCATGGGTCCAAGCTCCCTAGCAATTGCAATAGTAGAGGTATCGACTACAAATATGTCTGCCCCAAATTTTGTAAGCTGCACTATTGTCTGGTATGCAATAACAACACCAACAAGAAAAGCTGTCATCCCAATAATCGGCAGTGCATTAATACCCGATGTTTGTATAAAATAGACACTCTCTTTAAACCGAAAGTTCTTAGGTTTTGTAATAAGTCTGATACTTTTAATAAATAACTCGCCCAAAAAGGCTATAAACTCTTTAACATAAAGAAGTGAAGAGAAAAACTTAAAAGAGAGATGATCTATCTGTCCTCTTCTTTTATACTGTGCTGTTGCTCTCTGCGCTACACTCTCTTCTATAATATGAATTAATTTATCCTGTTTTTTGGATAAATTTAAATAAGTAACACTCTTTGCACTCTTCGCAATCATTGTTAACAAAAGTGCTCCACTCGTATCAAGCTCTGAAACTTGCGATAAATCTATCTCTATATCTCTATTTTTAAAATCCAAAGAGTAGACACTCTTCTCGAACTTATCAATAGTAGTTACTCTCCAGCTACCATAACAATAAACTGTACTCTTTCTACTACTCTTCTCTACTCTATATCCAGATTCCTTCATACTATAGATTATAGCAAAATTTATTAGCTATTAGGTCAAATGACTTGCATATTTTTATTTAGACCACTCTTATGCCTACAAATTAAGCATTCAAAAGCGCAAATTGGGCAAAAGCTGTGTTATAATGTACCTATAACTGCAGAGGGGTTAACTATTATAATATTTACAGATTTAGATGGCACTCTTTTAAACCACAACAACTACAGTTTCACTGAAGCCCAAAATGCAATCGAGCGTGTAAAAGAGCTAAAGATTCCGCTAATCTTTACCACAAGCAAAACAAAAGCTGAAGTCGAGATTTTACAAAAAGAGGTTGGAATAGATGAGCCTTTTATTGTAGAAAATGGCGCTGCACTCTTTATTCCTAAAGGGTATCAAGGTTTTGAACTCAACGAATTAGATAACTACCAAGAGTATAAAGAGCTTCTCTTTGGAGAAAAATATAAAAACATTATAGAGATCTACCGACGCTATCGTAAGAGCTTCAAAATGCTTGGCTTTAGCGATATGAGCCTTGATGATGTTGCACAATATACTGGACTCAGTGTCGACAAAGCCCGCTTGGCAAAAGAGCGCCTCTTCACAGAACCCTTTTTGCTTGAGGATAGTACAAAACTAAAACAGCTACAAGGTGCATTAAAAGAGCATGGGCTTAAAGTTACAAAAGGTGGTCGATTTTACCACATTATGGGAGAGAGACAAGATAAAGGGGTAGCTGTTAGCAATACAATTGCACTTTTTGAAAAACTTTATGGAAAAAAAATATACTCTATAGCTTTGGGTGACAGCGAAAACGATTTAGAGATGCTAGCATCTGTAGATAAAGCAATTATAATCCAAAAACCAGACGGCACTTATCTTGAGTCTAACTTAAAAAATTGTGTCAAGTCAACCTATCCAGGTGCAAAAGGCTGGGGCGAAAAGGTGCTTGAGTGTCTGATATAAAGTTTCTCAAAAAGCTCTATAAAAGTGCTCTGAAATCTGTAAGTTCCAGTAGTTTTTTACCAAAAAATATTGAGCTCTTAGATAACGGAATTAGAGTATACAACGATATCAAATACTTTGAGAGTTTTAATAAACTCTATATCTTCAGTGTTGGAAAAGCTGGTTTAGAGATGGCAAAAGTGTGCGAAGATATCTTGGGAGATTATATCTATAAAGGGGTGGCTGTCTCTAACCAAAAAGTTACTTCTGAAAAAAAATCTTTAGCTACAATTACACACTTCAGATCCACCCACCCAGTAGTTTCGAAAAAGAGTATTATCGCAGCAGATGCTCTAATAGAAACAGTGCAAGAGATGCGCAGCAGTGACTTTTTTATCTTTTGTCTCTCTGGGGGTGCATCTGCTCTGATAGAGAAACCAATTGATGGCTTACATTTAAGTGATTTTCAAAAAATCTCACAAGCTCTTTTGGTTTCTGGTATCGATATTAAAGCGCTCAACACGCTGCGTAAAGCGATATCACAAATTAAAGGTGGCAAATTGGCACAAATGGCTAAAGCAGATGGCGTTGTCCTGCTTTTGAGTGATGTTATAGGCGATGACCCAAAAACAATTGGCTCAGCCCCAATGTATAGCCCACGCTTTCCCCACCATATAGTTGCAAACAACCAAATTGCTCTCCAAAATGCAGCAAAAACAGCAAAGAGAAGAGTAAAAAAAGTAACAATTGTTACAAACTCTCTCGATATGCCCTCTAAAAAAGCTGCAAATTTTATCGCAAAAAAGATAGCGCAGTTTGATAAAAAACATAAGAGCTTTTGCCTCCTTTTTGGCGGAGAGACAACAACAGTACCAAAAGGCAAAGGCAGAGGCGGTCGAAATCAGGAGTTGGCACTCAGGCTTCTGCTAAAGGGCTGTGTGAAAGAGAAGATATCTATACTTTGTGCCGGCAGCGACGGTATAGATGGGAACTCTTTGGCAACTGGTGCATTTTTGGATAGCAAAATCTATAAGAGAATGCAAAAAAAGAGTCTTAACCCAAAAGCTTATCTTAAAAAGAGTGACAGTTATAGTTTTTTTAAGAGCCTGGGGTATGACTTGACAACAGGGGTCACAGGTACAAATGTGATGGATTTTATTATAATAGTTAAACAATAGGGGTAGGGATATGGCAGATTTTTTTCAGAATGGGACAATAACAACACTACAGCGCTTAACCGACAGAAGCTTAGAGGATATGGAGGCAGATTTAGAGAAGTTTTCAGACAGACACAATATGGTTCTGCTCCTTCCGGCACTCTACTCTGAGTTTGAGACGCCTGCAATGCATAAGATACTCGACGAACTGCAAGGAGTTAAATATCTTTATAAGATTATACTCGGACTCGACAGAGCTACCGAAGAGGAGTATAAAAAAGTTAAAAAGATAATGTCTAAGCTCACTGTAAAAGTTGATGTACTTTGGAATGATGGACCTGAAATTCAAAAACTCTATAAAGAGTTTGAAGAGCAGGGATTTCGCAGTATAAATATCAAAGGAAAAGGGCGAAATGTCTGGACAATGCTTGGATATGCACTCGCCGATAAGAGTGCATATGCATTTGCACTACATGATTGTGATATTGTTAATTATAGTCGCGATATTCCAGCAAAACTCTTTTACCCTATTGTCCACCCCGCGCTTGACTTTGAGTTTAACAAAGGCTACTACTCAAGAGTAACAGACAAACTACACGGTAGGGTAACAAGGCTCTTCTACTCACCTCTTATAAAATCGTTAAAAAATACATATGGCACAAGTAAATACCTTGAGTATATGGATAGTTTCAGATATGCGCTCTCTGGAGAGTTTGCATTTATACGCACTCTCGCTCGCGGCATCAGAATATCACCCACATGGGGCTTAGAGGTCTCTACACTTAGCGAA
>JANTGQ010000122.1 GCA_024762845.1 Nitratifractor sp.
CTCTTGTGTCACCTTACCGCTTTTGAGCTCTTCTATTTGCAAGAGTATCTCTTTTTCTAAATCCTCCGCACTATATTTTGGTGTTGCCATAGCAAAGAATATAAAGACACCTGGATCTTTTAACTCCATATTGTAGCCATATATAGTCGATGCCATCTGCTTCTCTTCAACCATATCTTTGTAGAGTCGGCTGCTTTTACCGTTGCTTAGAATGTCTGTAATTACAGAGAGTGCTAGTTGGTCTTTATCGTCAAAAGCAGGAATAGAGTAGGCAATTGCAAGTGTCTCTACGCTGTTGCCTTTTTTGTGGATAATTGCACGTTTGCTACCATCTCTTTGCGGCTCTCGTGGGACAAATGTTCCAAAAATTGAGCTTTTAAACTCATTTCTATCGTTACTGATTTTACCAAACTTCTCTTTTGCCTCTTTAAAAACAGCTTCGGGGCTAATATCTCCAGCAACGACTAAAATTGCATTTTCAGGTTTGTAGAATTTAGAGTGGAATTCTCTTAAATCGTTAATATTCCAGTGTAGAATATCCTCTATAAATCCAATAGGTGTCCAGTGGTAGCTGTGTGATGTGTAGTGCTCGTTAAATAGTCTAAAGTAGAGGTACCCGATTGGGTTATTATCGGTTCTCCAGCGTCGCTCTTCGGCTACAACATTGCGCTCTTTTTGGAACTCTTCATCTTTTAAGTTTAGATTCTCCATAAGCTCTGCAAAAAGCCCCATAGAAGTCCCCATATACTTAGAAGCACTCTTAATATAGTAGTGGGTGTAGTCGAAACCTGTTGAGGCGTTGTTTAGCCCACCATGCTCTTTAACAATTTTATCAAATTGACCCTCTTTAAGGTTCTTTGTGGATTTAAAGTTCATATGCTCAAGCATATGCGCCAAGCCACTTTTACCCATCATCTCGTTTCGGCTACCAACTTTATAGAAAACATCTGTTGTAATAACTCCGCTATTATTATCAAGCGGGATTGCACATACTGTTAAATTATTCTCTAAAACTTTTATATAGTGTTTTGGTAAAGAATTTGCCATTAACTCTCCTAGTATCGTTAATAATAGTATTATTTTAAATTTCATTTTTATCCTTTGGATAATTTCTTTAAACTATTTACTTTGTAAATCTGCCCCAATAGCCTCAGAGATAGAGCTATATCCATCCCTTTTGAGGAGTTTAATCAATCCTCTGTTAATTTGTGCTACAAGTGATGGTCCTTTGTAGATAAGTGCCGAGTATATCTGTATTAATGAAGCACCCGCTTTTATTCTTCTATAGGCATCTTGCGCGTCATCGATACCACCAACACTAATAAGGAGTGTTTTACCATATAGCTCCTTGGCAATGGCTGCAAAGATTTTAAAAGATTTCTCTTTTAAAAGGGCACCGCTAATACCACCAAAATCTTTTGCATGGGGAGTGAGTGAATAATCGATAGTGGTATTGGTAGCAATTATCCCACTTGCTCCTGCCTCTACTGCAACTTTGCAAATGTTTACTGCCTCCTCCTCTTGCATATCGGGTGCAATTTTTAGAAGTATTGGTTTTGTCGTTATACTTTTACCAATTCTAAAAACCTCTTTTATAAAGTTTTCATTCTGTAGGTCACGTAGACCTGGCGTATTGGGAGAAGAGATATTAATAACAATATATGTGCCATAATCTTTAAACGCCTTAAAGAGAAGCTCATAATCTCGTAGTGCCTCTTTTTCGGGAGTTATTTTATTCTTTCCTATATTAATGCCTACAGGATAGTTGAAAAACTCTGTTTTTTTGAGCTTTTGGAGCATATAGTAGCTTCCTTTATTGTTAAAGCCCATTGCATTTTGTATAGAGCTATCCTCTATAAGGCGAAAGAGTCTCGGTTTAGCATTACCGGGCTGTGGGCGTGGTGTTACAGTACCAATCTCTGTAAAACCAAAACCAAGAGCAGGCATAGCTTTTATATAGTCTCCATCTTTATCGAAACCGGCTGCTAAACCTACAGGATTACGAAAGGTTGTTCCAAAAATATTTTGTCTTAATATCTCGTTATCTACAAAATTCTCTTTTACCATATAGTTAAAAAGCGGTGGGCAGCAAGCGATTGCTTTTAAACCAAATCCAGCTACTCTATGGGCAGTTTCGGGGTCGAGTTTAAAGAGGAGCTTTTTTGCATTTTCGTAACTAATAATACTCACTTTATCTCCTTATATTCATTTTGCGTTATAGAGAAGACATTTAAGTCCTCTATTTTTTCACCTACCTTGGCTTCCTGTCTTAGTGTTCCATCTAAGTGAAAACCTAACCTTTTGGCTACATTGCAACTGTTAGAGTTATCTGTTGCACAGTGGATGGTGATTTTTCTCAGATTATACTTTTCAAAACCAATTTCGAGCATCTTTTGGGCACATTTGCTAATAATTCCTTTACCCTGATGCTCACTATCGAGCCAATAGCCAATATCTGCGCGCTTAAGGTTATATCTTTTAGATATTAGTAGAGCAATCATCCCAACTAATTTCCCTTTATAAAAAACCGGAGCATCGATTGAACCATTTTTGACATATTGAGTCAGAGAGTGTCGAATAAACTCTTGGGTATCCTCTATTTTAGTGGTATGCCCTACCCACGGCAGCCACTCTTGCAAAGTTTCTCGGTTTTTATTTGTCAAATCAAAGAGAGCTTGGGCATGGGAGATGTGTAGCATCTCTATATGGATATCTTTATCAATATCAATTTTAAACACTAAAGCTTCTCCCATTTTGTACCATCAGCACTATCCATAATGGCAATGCCCATTTGAGCAAGTTCATCTCTAATAGCATCGGCTGTTGCAAAATCTTTCGCTTTTTTTGCCTCTGCTCTTTTTGCGAGAAAGTGCTCAATTTTCTCTTTATCTTCATCGCTTACGCCTTGCTGAAACCATGCTATTGCATCTTTGCAACCAATACCAAGGAGATTGCAGATAAATTCAATATTGCCAAGAATCTCCTGCTTTAAAGCTTTGTTTTTAGGCTCAATGTCAAGTTTCTCGTTTGCATTTGTAACCATCTCATCTATAATTGCCATCGCTTTAGAGCTATTTAAGTCGTCGCACATAGCAGCTAAAAGCGCTTCTTTAAACGCTTTGTTTACATTAGCAACCTTAGAGCCATAGAGGCGTTTTTTAAGACGGTATATTTTATCTAGACGCTTTTTACTTACCTCTAGATCCTCTTGGTTAAAGTTAAAATCGTTTCTATAATATACAGAAATTAAGTAGTAACGAATTAGCTCGCCATTGTAGAGTTCAAGTGCATCTTTTAAAAAGAAGCTGTTGCCAAGACTCTTGCTCATCTTTTCGCCATCAATCTGTACAAAACCGTTGTGCATCCAGTATTTTGCTATCTCTTTGTTGGTTGCACAGCGCGTTTGTGCAGCTTCGTTTTCGTGGTGTGGAAAGAGCAGGTCTGCACCACCGCAGTGGATATCTATATTATACTCTTCGCTTCCGCTAAATAGTTTGTTTATCATTGCAGAGCACTCAATGTGCCATCCAGGGCGTCCGCTGCCAACTTCTGCATCGAAACAGACATCTCTCTCTTTGCACGCTTTCCAGAGGGCAAAATCTTTTGGGTTTCGCTTCTGTTCGCTCCCTTCGACTCTACTAATATTTTGTTCATCATCGGTAACCATATGCGATATAGAGCCATATTTTGTATCTTTACTTGTGTCGAAATAGACATCTCCATTATCGATAACATAGGCACAATCTTTCTCTAGGAGCTTATTTATCATACTCTCAATGGCATCAAGGTTTTGTGTAGCTTTTGGCTCCAAATCTGCACGCAAAACAGCCAGTTTTTCCATATCTTCAAGATATCTGTCGATATAAAATTGTGTTAACTCTTCTAATGTTTTATCGCTATCTTGGAGTTTGTTTATTATCTTGTCGTCAATATCTGTAAAGTTTTTAGCCAATGTCACGCGTAGACCAAGTGTACTAAGTGTGCGTTTTAAAAGGTCGAAACTGAGTGCACTTCGAGCATGACCCAAATGGGCATCGTCATAGACAGTAGGACCGCAGACATAAATTGAAACTTCGCCACTTTTAATGGGAGAAAATTTAAGCTTCTCTTTTTTGACAGAATCAAATAGATAAAAATCCATATTTACACGCACCTCTATAGATCCGCACGCTTAGCAAGTGCAGAATAAATTTTTACAATTATAACTAAAAGCCTTTAAGAGCAATTAAATAGAGCCTATCTACAGCAGCGTCGCTTAAGCTTATAGCAGAGAGCTCTTCGAAGAGCTCTAAAATAGTCTCTTTATTAAAACCAGACTCTTTGGAGCAGTGAGGATGTGCAGGCAAAAAGCCTTTTAAAAAGGCACACTCATCCTCTATCTTAGTGTTGCAAATTACACAGTGATTAGGAATTTGCAGTCTTCCCTCGTATTTTAGAATAGATACAAATGTCTCTATTATTAGGCGCTTTGGAGACTGCTTTTCCCATCGAGAGGCACTTCGCAGTAGCCTCTTAAAATAGAAATCATCTATACTCTCTACATCTCTAAAGTGGCGGTCAAATATAGATATAAATTGATGCCAGAGCATTAGCCGCTCTCTATCGTAAAGCCATGGAAAACCAATATGCGAGACGCTTCGAAGCCTTGGGAGAAAGTTTGCTTTCTCCTGCTCCTCCTCGTAGTCGATTAGATAACCCATTTGTAAAATAGAGTGGCGAGCCCCGTAAAATCTGTAATATTTTGCTACTCTCTCTTGGTTTAATATAGTAACAATCATATCTTCATCTTTGGCGCGCTGAAGTTTTAGAATAAACCCTTTCATTTTAAACAGCACCCAAAAAAGTTTTTTTATATAAAAAGAGTTGTGGCATCTTTGAACATCCTAATAACTATGGTACAATCTCGTAAGGTAATACCCTTATAATATTCTATTACAATAGGCTTAAAATGAGAGAAAAATTTCTACAATCGGCACTAGCAGCAAACCAAGAGATATACCAAAGTATTCAAAATGGTTTTAGAGAAGAGTGGAGAGAAGCGCACACTATCGGAGCCGGCGGGGATATATCGAGTGGTTTTGACCTCTTTTGCGAAGCAACTTTTGTAAAGCACCTGCAAGAGTTTGGAAG
>JANTGQ010000123.1 GCA_024762845.1 Nitratifractor sp.
GTGCACACCTACACGAAGCTTCTATGGCAGAGATGGGTGCAGCATGTGTTGCAAGTGCCGGTAAAGGTGCATTCAGTGGTACTGCAGCAGCTATGACAGTATATCCAGTTGTTCCAGATTTCGAAAAGTATCCTGGTACTGGTAGAGATACAAACTATACATTTGGAGAAATTGGTCTTGCAGGTCACTGGATTAAACATATCCTACACTACCTGTTCATGTACAAAGCAGAACTTAAGCCAGGTTGGACCTTAATTCCTGAGTAAAACTTTGGTTCCAGAGTAATAGGTAATATATAATTTTAAAGGAG
Source organism: Nitratifractor sp. (assembly GCA_024762845.1). Taxonomy (GTDB): domain Bacteria; phylum Campylobacterota; class Campylobacteria; order Campylobacterales; family Sulfurovaceae; genus JAADEQ01. The sequence goes on from JANTGQ010000123.1 coordinate 311, forward strand.
AAACAGATATGGCAAATATTGAACATGAAGAGAATTTTCAAAAGAGTGATAGTTTTAATCTAACTATGATTCCTGGTGGTTTTGCAAAAAAACTGAGAACTTGTGTTATTTTTCAATTTATAAGATTTTTAGTTATTAATCTAAAAATGCTAGTAGTTGTAAGAAAAAGCCACTAAAAGCTTTTTAAGAGCCTCTTTGGCTCTTTACTTTTCTAAAATATTTTTTAAATCCAATAGACTTAGCTTTAATAAGTATTTTATCCCAGAGGAACAACTATGGTGCAAACAATTAAGTATTATCCAGACGAAAGCATAAATGTAAATGCCGGTCCGGTAAGAAGCTTTGGTGAAAGCTACAAAACTATGCTAGAAGATATTATAGATACAATGAAAGAGCATAATTTGGAAGCTCTGAGTGCTATTCAAATTGGGTATCCATATCAACTAATGGTTATTAAAGAAGGCGAATCATATATACCATATGCCAACCCTAGAGTTGTAACCCAAAGCAACCCTTTTGACTCTACAGAAGAGAGTATCTATTTTAAAAACCATCCTATAACAGTCAAGCGCTACCAAACCCTTAGCATTGTTTACGAAAATGAAAATGACGAAATGAAAGTAAAAAAGATAGATAATAAAGAAGAGGCTGCTCTCTTTGGGCGTAAACTAGACTATCTATTTAACACCACACTTATCGATAGGCTCCCCCCTCACAATAGAGACCAGGCAATTAAAGCACTTGCTGGAAAGGGCGCAATGCCCGATACTAGCGACGCATTTTGCCCACCACCGAGTAAAAAAGTCTACTTTGTAAGTGTTGCAGATAAACTACTCTTTTTTATGTTTGTATCGTTACTCTTACCGCTTTTTAATCTCTCAGAAGCAACGCTTAGTGGCTGGTACCTCTATGATAAGATTGCATTTGTTCTAATAACTCTACTTATGGTTGGCTTCTTTCTCTTTGCAAACTATGAAGCAAAAAAATATAAACAGTGTACTTCGTGTCAAGTAGGTAATAATATCGGAGTTATTATAAAGCGAATGGTTGCCAATATCGCTTTTACAACTGCAGCTTTCTTTATCTTAGGGTAGAAGTTTCGGTTTAAAACCGAAACTATTTTGAATTTAGAGAGCACCTCTACATTAGCAGCTAGGAAGTGCACCTCCACCTCTAGAGTAGTATTGAAGATAATCTAAAACATCTTTCATCTGCTCTTGAGGGATAGGGTTAACTACTGCTTTTGGACAAACCTGATGGATAGCATCTACAAGCTTACCTTCATCTACGATTTGTTTCCACTCTTCACGGCTATGTGTACCGGCAAGGTCTGCTACCAACATAGGGCACCCTTGAGTTATAGCATTGCCAAAGATACGACCACCTTTAAAAGCGTCTGCATAAGAAGCCGTACTTAATATTGTTAACCCCAATAGTGAGGCTAAAAATAGTTTTCTGCTCTTTTTCATATTGTAATCTCCCTCTCTTTAATGCGCTTCATCAGCGTCAAGGTTAAATAGTTTTGTTCCTACATAATACAAGAGTAGGCATAATCCCAATCCACCTAACGATATCATTATCTCCGACGCACTTGGAAAATACTCTACCCATTTAGGAGGCAACTGATACTCTGTTATTTTCATCATTTGAAGCGGTTTTAGCTGCGTATCATGAACCAAGTCATAACGCATAAAGAATATACCTACCATCCCAATAAATGAGCCCCAGAATAAGCCTTTAATATTGTTCCCTTTACTTGATATAATAATTATAAAAGGAATCAACATACCGGCAATCACCTCTACCCAGAATGGAGGAGTAGTTAAAATATGCTCTACAACATCTGCACGACCCGGCATACCGCCATAAACACCTGTCAACATTTTCCAAGTTTCAAAGAACATTAATATTGCAAGTAACAGCCCTTGGATTTTAGCCAAATTAACAAGCATCTTTTTCGCATTCTCAGGAAAGTTTAGTTTATATCTAAAGCCCATCATAATAAACGCTAAATATATACCTGTTATAAATGCAGTTAAAATAAAGTAAGTAGGATAAAAAACACCATTCGAAATTAATCTTGTATTTAAAAATCCAAATACACCACCAAGGTTAGAGTGTGCCGCCAAACCTATTAATAGACCTGCCAAACCGAAAATTTTAGCACTTTTCATATCGTGTTTTAACAAAAAGACAAACTCAATAATCATAAATGTTAAATATAAACCATAGAGTGTACCCATCCACCAAATTGCAGATCGTAAACCTGGAGTCAATACATTATAAATCAACATTGTAATTGGGTGACCAATTTCAAAAGCAATAACTGCAAAACCTGCCATAATTGTTACAATAGAGCCAAATATTGCTCGTTTGGAGATCATTTCATAATCTTTAAATCCAAAAACATCACCAAGTGACCCAACAATACACAAACCAGTTGAGCTAACAACAAAGAAAATATAAACAGCAATTAGCAAACCCCATGGATGTTGCCTTGTTACACCATAAGCGTGGTGACCATGAATTAAATAATTCCCCACACCAATAGCAAACATTGCTAAGAACAGTACTATCAACAATGCAATTAAATTATTAACAGGTGTTTTAGGGTAGTTAAAAATATCTTTTATACCAATCTTATTAACCGGTATCGTAGTGATAAACTCTTTTACCTGGGCTACGATACCCTCTTTTTTTACTGTAGCTTCAGCCATCTCCACACCTCCTTATGTTAGATAGAAAAGTTTTGGTTTAGTACCAAGATGCGCTTTTAGACTAAAATGATCCCTGGTTTTTAAAAGAATACTTATTTCACTCTCCGGATCATCCAAATCACCAAATGTTCTAACCTTTGTAGGGCAAGTATTTTGACAAGCAGTCGTTGTCTCTCCTCTTGCCAATCTTGTATCTGAACAGAACGTACACTTATCAACTGTAACTGTTCTATCATCAACATATCTTGCGTCATAAGGACAGGCATTCATACAGTAACTACAAAGAATACACTTATCGCTATCTACTCTTACAACTCCATTTTCATCATAATATGTAGCGTGTGTTGGACAAACCTCTTCACATGGTGCCTCTTCGCAATGTTGGCACTGACTTGGCATAAATGCCGCTGATGCAATATCCAAATTCGGCCAAACACCATCGGGATTATTGGCACCTACCCAGATTCTATGTTTGTCCGCCCCAAGCAAAACACCGTTTTCCTCTTTACAGGCAACTTCACACGCTTTACAGTTGATACAGTTTTTATAATCTAAAGCCATTCCATATCTTGCCATGATTACACCTTTCTTATTTCACAATTTGTACTGTGCATAACAGCAGCACCATACATAGGCTCTATATCATCTTTAATGATAGCCGCATCATTCCCGCCATTGCCATAGGCAAACTCCATTCCTTTACTTTCACTACCAAATCCATGTAAAAGGAAAATTTGGTTTGGTGCTATCTTTTCAGTAGGGTATGCTTTTAATTGTATTGCACCAACCTCGCTTTTTACCTCTACCATATCGGCAAATTCAATACCTTTTTTATCTGCAACCCTTTGGTTTATCCAGACAAAGTTTGTAGGTATTAAGTCACGAAGCATAATATTGTTTTCTGTTCCACTTTGGGTAAATTGCGCATGTCGTCCTGTAATAAGACGGAATTTCCCTTCCGGAACCGAGAATTTCCACTCATCGTGCCATGTAGGCATTGCATCTATACCATTTGTTCCAAGACGATCCATTTTACAAATAACTTGAAGAGCATCTCCTCTGTTTGTATAGCGTCTTTTCGATTTTGGATAGTACTCAAACTCATTTGCAGAGAGTTGTTTATGATGTTTCTCTATATCAGGATAATAGACACCTTTTTCATTAATTATCTCCCAGGCTTTTTTGCCAAAAGTCTCTTCGATAATCTCTTTGTTCTTCTCTTCTATCGGTTTTTCAAAAGGCTCTGCCAAATTATATCCACCCTCTTCAAATGCTACTTTTTCACCTTTTTCTTTAATGAGTGCCTGAAGACCCTTATCGTGTTTCTTGCTAATTTCAAAAAGCGGCTTACTCAATTTTTCACCCAACTCTTTAAAGATAACTTCTGGAGTTTTTGTCTCAAAGAGTGGTTTAATTGCTGCTTTTCTCATTACAACCGAAGGCTCAAGGAATCCATACGATTTTACAGGAGACATACGCTCAAGGTAGCTAGCTTCTGGCAAAATAACATCTGCCAGCATTGCAGTATCGGTTGGAAGAATATCTATCATTACATTTAAATCCATTTTTTCTAAAAATTGACGAGTTTTTGCTGTATTTGGAACACTCATCATTGGATTATGTTTACGCATCAACATTGCTCTAACCGGATATGGGTTTTTGCCCTCAAGTACCATATTTCTAAAGACAATCCATGAGCCAGACTTTAGTGTAGGGAAAGCGATACCTTCTGTATCAAAACGCTCTTTTGTATTTTCATATATTGGTTGTGCAATATGCTCAGGCGGTAAAAGACCTCTGTCTCCAAAGATATAACCACCCTTTTTATCCATATTTCCGCTTAATGCCTGAAAGATTGCCATTGCTCTACGCAATTGGAAATCGTTTGCCGAGAATACACTACGGCGACCAGGATAGTAAATTGGATTCTCTGAAGCCATAAATTCACGTGCAATCGTATAAATATCTTTTGCTTTAATACCACAAATCGGTTCTGCCCACTCTGGTGTATATTTGT
>JANTGQ010000124.1 GCA_024762845.1 Nitratifractor sp.
ACCATCGGACCCATTTACGATACCATACTTTTGGCAGATAAAACACGCGCACTTTGGGGTGCCAGTACTCTCTTTAGCTGGATATCCAACCGTATTATAGCTTGTCTGCTTGACAAGGGATTGAAAGATAATATTATTGTTCCGCAAGTAGAGAGTAGAGAGTTTTTAACGAAAAAACACAAAGCAGGGCTTTTTGATGATCGTATCATATTAAAAGGAACCTATGCAGGTATTTTGCAAAATGCTTTTGATAGTGCAGTTGATGAGGCTATTAAATATACTATCGAGACATTAGAAAAAAATGAATATCTAAATGATACATATAGACAACTGGATGCCTCTGAGATAGAAGAGGTAAAAGTTTATCTAAAAGAGTATCTCCATAGCTTTATTGTAGAGATAGCGGTTCCGCAAGGAGAAAATCCGGTACTTTATATTTCGCCTTTTGCCGATAGCGCAGAGTATCAGCCCAGGTTTGGAAAATATCTAGGCAAGCACTATATGGGTAATCTTTTTGACCGAATTAACCGCAGTCCGTTCAAGAGAGATATTTTTGATCCGAAAAAATTAGAAGATTATGCCGAAGATAGACGCTTTAAGTCTGTTTTGGAGATGGCAGCCTGGGAACTGATACACGATAAGGGTTGGGAAGAAAAGAAAGAAATATATATCGATGATATAAAGATGTTTGATAAAATAGAGAGCGGTGAAGTCATCAAGATGCTTCAAAAAGATTTTGGAGCCAGATTTAAGCCCTTTTATAAATATTATGCCATTGTCAAATCTGACGGCGATGGCTTTGGCACTTATGTCAGAGATATTGGTGGAGACAAAGAGAAACTCAAAAAGCTTTCCCAAAATCTTTTTAACTATCTGATAGAATCAGTAAACTTTATTCGCAATAGTGGTGGTATGGTAGTATATGCCGGCGGAGATGACTTGCTCTTTTTTGCACCTGTATACAATGATGAAAAGACAATTTTTAGCCTTATTGATACATTGGACAACATTTTTAAAGATCACTTTGATATCTCAAAAGATGAAGATTATAATAAACTCTCTATCTCTTACGGATTAAGTATCAACTATTATAAATTCCCACTATATGAAGCATTGGAAACGGCGTATGAACAACTTACAGGTGTAGCAAAAAATGCACAATGGAGTGAAGAAAAATCCAAAAATGCCCTGGCGGTACAAATGCGAAAACATAGCGGGCAGCAAACGAGACTTCTACTCGATAAAGGCTCAAATATCTACAAAAAATTTATTGAGCTGATCAAGGAAGAACTTAGTGAAACTATAGAGATACCACATAGTTTTCATTATAACTTAGAGAAATTTGAAGCTGTGATAGAAGAGATAGAGACAAAAGAGCAGTTAGAGCACTTTTTTAAAAATGAGTTTGGACTGGACGACAGACACTCCAAGGCTAAAAATGCTCTGAGGTTTTGTCGAGATATATTGATAGAGGCTCGATTTGGCAACTCATCTATTCCTATGGATAGCGACATAAATACTTTCAAATTACTCTTTGGGATACTTGGAATGATCAAAATATTAAGAGGAGATGAATAATGAGATACCAGATACTGCTCAAGCCACTTCAACCGTTTTTTTTCGGGGGAGAGCATGGCTTTGCCAAAGATGAAGGCTATGATAGATACTACTCCAAAAGCGAATCCTTTCCTCAACAGACACACCTGCTTGGAATGCTCAGAAAAACAGTTATGTTTAACGAAAGTATGCTTAAAGCATATCCGAAAGGGGATTTTGTTCCAAAAGTCAGTAGGGGCAGAGCCAAAACAATAGTTGGCGAAAGATTTAATTTGGGCAAAGATATTGATTTGGGAAAAATAGTCTCTATCTCTCCTCTTTTTCTTGATGACGGCGAGAGACTCTATATGCAGGCACCACTGGATATAGGCTTGGAGCTTCGCAAAAGAGAGGGGCGCTCATGCTACAATGGCAAAGAGGGGACTCCTTATATTCTCTATCAAAATAGCTGCAAACCATTTACTGCCAAGAGTTATCTCTATGATGGATTTTTAAGTCACGATGGTAAATTAGTAAAGAAGGAAAAGTTTTTTGTCAAATGTATTCAAGATGGCAACAAAAAGCACTATAGCGGCGGCACAAATGATGAAGCATACTATAAAAGACAAGCGTATATCTTTGGACCTAAAGATTTAAAATTTAGTTTTTTTGTAGAGTTGGGTGATATGATAAAACCTATACCTAAAACTATTGTTACTTTAGGGGCTGATAAATCGAAGTTTACACTTAGTATGAGAGAGTCCACCAAGATCGAGAGTGGTGAGCTCTTTAGAGGTGCTATTTCAAAATCGTATCAGCACAAAGTTGTTTTGACAGGAGATACTTTGCTTAGCGAAGAGACACTTAAGTTCAGTAGTTTTTACCTGGCATACAAGCAGCCGTTTCGATACAAAGCCGAATATACATTTAAAAGAAGTGAACGTGTCTATTTGGCAAAGAGGGGTTCTGTTTTTTATTTTGACAGTCTTGAAATTGCGACGAAATTTGTCGAAAAGATTGACAGCTTTAAAGACTACAAAACTATTGGCTACAATCATTGTATATTAATCAGAGGAGAAAATCATGTATAATGCATACTGCTACATCATTACTGCAAAATCAAATCTACACGTTGGCACAAGCTCAGAGGAGCTGACACCTATTGACAATATTATCCAAAGAGATCCTCTAACAAAACTGCCGAATATTAACGAAAGCAGTCTAAAAGGGGCTATTAAAGAGTATATCTACTATAAAGAGCAATCCAAAGCCCATCCAAACGATGAAAATGCCGGCGCCAAACTGCTTAAGACAATTTTTGGCAGTGTGCCTGATGCTATGATAGAAGAGCTTGATACCCTACTAAAAAAGAAAAATAATAATAGCCATGAAGAAGGGAGCGAAGAAGAAAAACTTAGATCTTTGAAAAGCAGCCAGAAGGGTCAAGTACTTTTTGATGATGCCAGAGTTTTGTGTCTGCCTATTCGTAGCAATAATGGCTATTTCTATAGAGCAACATCCGATGTGGTTTTGCGAGATTTTATAGATAAATTAGAGCTCTACAAACTAAATTCAGAAGATATAAGAGTATTAAAAGAATATCTTGAGAGTCTTGATGATAATTTTAATGAGCCTTTGATTTTTGATGATGCTGCAGTAGAGCTGGAATATGTTGGCACTGCTTCGAAATTGGATAATAGTGATTTAAAAGAGATTCTAAGAGCCCTGATCGGCGAAAGAGTGGCTATTTTACCGCATAAAGAGTTTGAAAAACATGCTTCAAGATTACCGATTATAGATAGAAATAAGCTTGATAACGGAGAGAGCAAAAATCTCTGGTTTGAAGAAGTAGTTCCAAGAGAGTCGAAATTTTACTTTGTTTTGAATGTGCCATCCGAAAAAATCACAATTGATAAACAGATAGAAACGCTTTACGATAAGTTCCATAAGCATTTATTAAGTGGTACTTTTATTCAAATAGGCGCAAGTGCCACTATCGGTTACGGGCGCTGCATAATAGAACATTATTTGAACAACAAAGGAGAGAGCAATGATTAAGCAGCAACTCTCCAAACTCTTGCCTATGGCACTGCAAGTTGCAAAATATTTTGCCAAATCAAAAGGCAGCTATGAGGTAGAGTCTCGCTATATGTCCAATATTGCCAGTTTTGGTATAGATATACTCAATTTGGGAATGGTCGAGGCTGTTATATCTTATCAGGGCAAAGGCGATGAAGCAAAAGATAGATACCACCTTATTCCGGCAGCAGTACTTTCCATAGCAAAAGATGAAGATTTGACGAAGCTTTGCAGACAGGATATTTATGACTGTTTTTATAGCAAAAAAGATGATGAAAAGTTCGAAGCACTTATTATACAAAGTGCCACGGCGCTGAAATACGCTATACGTACCTATTCCCAGATAGATAACACATAGGAGGCAAGATATGAGCCATAGTTTCAATATAGGTTATTATTTTGAGAAAAAGATGTTTGAGCCAAAGTCTAACGGTAGTGTTGATTCCGGTACGATTAAAAATGTGGCAAATATAATTTTGGAAGTTCATTTTAATAATAACAAAGAGCTTCAGTTCAGCGATACTACAGAATGTAGTTTTAAACTGGTTACTGCTTATCCCGGATTGATTACCGGTGCAGGACGCAACCATGATGTAGGCAGGGATGATAATAATTTCAAACTGGGTATGCTTTTTGACTACACTACCGGTATGCCATACATTTCAGCAAGCAGCATCAAGGGTACTGTCAGGGCTGCATTTGATAGATTTAAATACTATGATCACGCTATAGTATTGAGTTATTTCAAAACACTGTTTGAAGAGATTGGTTTAAATAATGAAACGTTGACAAAAGAGAGTGTAGAAAAACTCAAAGATGAGATATTTGAAGGAAAAAAAGAAGGTAAACCTCTGCCGATTTATGAAAGAGATCTCTTTTTAGATGCTTATATCTGCAAAGGGGATGACACGCATAACGATGGAATATTCAGCGATGACTACATCACCCATCACCCATCACCCATCAAAAATCCCAATCCGGTTCGTTTCTTGCGAATTCGATCAAATGTGACTTTCTGTTTCAGGTTTGATTTTAAAGATAGTCGAATAGAAGGATTTGAAGAATTGACTACCCAAAAGAAAACAGAGTTAATTAAGCGAATAATTCTGCGAGAAGGTTTGGGCGCAAAAACCAATGTAGGGTATGGTCAGCTCGAAGAGTAGTCTATGTACACTAACCCCCTGACCCAAATCATAACCCTAAAAACCCTCAAACAAGCCTACGCGCAAGTCTCCAAGGCAAGCGTAGGTCTCGACCGTGTGAGTGTGGAGCTTTTTGAGGAGGTTTTGACAGGGAGTTTGCAGGAGATCGTGGATGATATAAGCAAAAAACGTTATGCACCTGAGCCGCTCAGCCGCATCTATGTACCCAAAGAGCAGAGT
>JANTGQ010000125.1 GCA_024762845.1 Nitratifractor sp.
TCGATTAATGCCAATTTGTATGCGGTAACCAATGTAACTTATCAGATGGCAAAAAATGGCGAGTTGCCAGAGGTATACGAACGCAATGTATGGCACTCAAGCGAGGGTTTGGTTGTTAGTACCGCTATTTTGATACTCTTTGTGCTGCTTTTTGATTTAACGCAGATTGCCGCAGTGGGCTCGATTTCGATACTCTTTATCCATGGATTTGTGCATATTGGGCATCTCTTTAAAATTAAAAAGAGTGGGGCGTCAAAAGTGCTGGTTGTTTTGGCTATTACAACTATTGCACTGGCTATTGCGCTTGCGTTGCACTATACATCGAAACATATTCCAAATGTGGGCTTTATTTTGGCATTTGGTTTTATTGCAGCATTTTTTATTGAGGTAACTTTGCGACTAGTAAGCAAAAGGGTTGTATTAAAGCAGACAAAAGGAGTAGGAGATGGATGATAGAGAAAAAAGAGTAGTAATAGGCGGAATAGATATTCCTTTTATTGATTTGGTGATATTGTTGGTAAAATTGGCGCTCGCATCGATACCGGCGATGATTATTATCTATACAGTTTTTGCACTGCTGTCAACTCTTTTTGGCGGCGTTTTTGATTTTTTTCTTTTGAAAGGCTAGAAAATGGGAAATGTAGTGGAATCTATAGCAGTAGCTTTTAAGGAGTTACTCTCTTGGAACAGTATAAAGTATGCGCTGATTGTTGGTATTGCATCTTTTACTTTATGGATAGTTATTGGTGCACTTTTTTGGGATAGTTTGGTTAGTGTAAGTAGTTATATTATCGACCTAGTTCCCTTTTCTATGGTGCGGGCAAATGGTTCTTGGATGCTTTCGGCATTTTTGTGGCTGCAGTTGACGCTGATAACATATGCAATATTTTATGCATTTTTTGGAAGTTTTTTGATGCGAAAATTGCATATTAACAGATATGCGCTCTTCTCTTTAACGATAATTGCACTAAGCGGCATTACATGGGGTATTGTATGGTACTTTAAGGGTGGCGTTATTCACGACGAGTTAAACCGCCTCTTGACACTTTTGCCATTTGAGACGGTAGAGAAGGCGAATGCATTTTTGATACTTTTTTTTATGCTCTATAATGGCATGGTAGTGTTTGCACTCTTTACTACCAGCTTCTTTAGTAAAGGGATAGTGCAATCAATAGAGTTTCGTTGTTTTAAAGATGTAGAAGTGGTACGCGATAACCTCTTTAACTCTATTGGACATACAGTAAAAGATACAGTGATTTTTGCACTTTTGTCTATTGTACTCTTTCCACTGCTTTTTATTCCACTTGTGAATATTGCTGTGCAGTTTATATTGTGGCTCTTTTTAACAAAAGATACGCTGGCATATGATGGGGCAGCGCTAAGTTATAAAGATGTTAGTCAGGCACCAATAAAAGAGCATAAAGCAGCTATTTGGAGTATTGCTTCTGTTGCGGTAGCTTTTAATTTTATCCCAATTGTAAACTTCTTTGGACCACTATTTGGGGAGTTGGCAATGTTCCACTACTTTAAAAAGCTGAGTCAAAAGTAGATTTGTAGTTATAAAGAGCGAAAATCTTGAAAAGTAGAGTAGACAAATATTCTACTGAGCTCAGCTTTTTAGGCTATAATTATGCAATTGATGGTATGGAGTTGGATGAAGTGTTTGAATTCTTTAAGTCTATTTTTGGGAATAGGCAAATTTTATGGTCTTTAACAAAGAGTGATTTTAAGCAAAAGTATGTTGGCAATTTTTTAGGTATTCTTTGGGCATTTATTCAACCAACGGCAACTATACTGATTTTTTGGTTTGTTTTTCAAGTTGGTTTTAAGTCGCAACCTGTTGATAACTTTCCATTTATTCTTTGGTTGATTGCTGGGATTTTGCCATGGTTTTTCTTTGCAGATGCAATCTCTAATGCAACAAATGCGATTATTGCCAATAGCTACCTTGTGAAGAAGATTGTTTTTCGAGTAAGTTTGTTACCAATTATTCCAATATTTTCTGCACTTGTGGTGCATCTTTTCTTTATCTTTTTTATGTTTGGAATGTTTCTTTTTTACGGGGTTACGCCATCTATTTACTGGTTGCAGATACTCTATTATCTCTTTGCAATGGTTGTGCTGCTTTTGGGGCTTTCGTGGATTACCTCTTCTGTGGTTGTCTTTTTTAAAGATATGGGGCAGATTGTGACTATGTTCATTCAGTTTGGTTTTTGGCTTACCCCGATATTTTGGTCGCTTAAAATGGTGCCTGAGCGCTACCACTGGATTATCAACCTCAACCCGATGGTATATGTTATCGAAGGGTATAGAGATAGTATGATTTATCACCATTGGTTTTGGGAGAAGGGTGGTATGACACTCTACTTTTGGAGCGTGGCGCTTGTGCTCTTTTTCTTAGGCTCAGTAACTTTTAAACGATTAAGACCCCACTTTTCGGATGTACTTTAGTTATGTTAAATGTTGGATGTTAAATGCTGGATGATAAAAATTTGATTGTAGCTACAAGTTATTCTTTTGCATTACAGGTAATTGAACTCTATAAATTTTTATGTTCAGAAAAAAAAGAGTATATTTTATCTAAACAGCTGTTGCGTTCAGGAAGCTCTATTGGAGCTAATGTTAACGAAGCACAAGCGGCAATAAGTAAAAAAGATTTTATTGCTAAAATGAGTATTGCAAGCAAAGAGGCAAGAGAGAGTAAATACTGGCTAATGTTATTAAGAGATAGTTGCTATATTGACCCAAATAAGCAAAAAGTGCAATCTCTTTTTAGAGAGATAGAGGGTATAATAAAAATTACAACAAGTATTGTAAAAAGTGGACAAAAAAATGCCAAATAATCAAATTTCAGAAAAAACTACTTCATTTCATCCAACATCTAATATCCAACATCAAACATCGGATAATATAGCAATAAAAGTAGAAAATCTAAGTAAGGTGTACCATCTCTACGATAGACCACAAGATAGATTAAAAGAGGCGCTCAACCCCTTTAAAAAGAGTTACCATCACGACTTTCATGCGATAGACAGTGTAAGTTTCGAGGTAAAAAAAGGGGAGACGGTAGGGATAATTGGGAAAAATGGTGCTGGAAAGTCGACACTCTTAAAGATGATTACCGGTGTTTTGACACCTAGCTCGGGGCGTGTTGAGGTAAATGGCAAGATTGCATCGCTTTTAGAGCTTGGTGCTGGCTTTAACCCGGAGATGACGGGGATGGAGAATATCTATCTTAATGGAACACTTATGGGCTTTAGCAAAGAGGAGATGGATACAAAGGTAGATGCTATTACCGAGTTTGCCAATATTGGAGAGTTTATCCACCAACCGGTAAAAATGTATAGCTCAGGGATGTTTGCACGGCTTGCTTTTTCGGTGGCTATTAATGTAGATGCTGATATCTTGATTGTTGATGAGGCTTTGAGTGTTGGAGATATGCTCTTCCAGGCAAAGTGTATTGATAAAATGACCTCTTTAATGGAGGATGGAATGACCATTCTCTTTGTCAGTCATGATATTCATGCTGTTCGCTCTTTGTGTACAAGGGGGGTTTATTTAGAGAATGGTAAGAGTGTTCTTGTTGGTGATGCAGGCAGCGTTGTAGATAGATATATCAATGATGAGCAGCAGTCTGTAAATACTCAACTTAAGGAGATGGGACATACAAAAAAAAGTTTGAGTAAAAGTGTCATTGAATTTAGCGATGGAGATAAAGAGTTGCCAATAATGGTAAATCTCTATCCTTCAATAGTTGAGAAAGAGGGTATGGTACGTTATGGTGATAAAGGGGCAGAAATATTAGATTATGGGGTTTATGATATGGAGTTCAATCAGACAAATGAGTTACAGGCAAAAGAGAATTACTATTTACAAATGTCTATCTTATTTAATGAAGATCTCCCTACGTTTGTTGCAACGACAACCCTCTTTGGCTTGGATGGGGAACAACTTTTGGCCTGGATAAATACTCAAGATGAAGTTGGATTTCCGGCTGTTAAAAAAGGTGACAAAGTTGTAGTAACTACTAAGGTTAATATTCCTTTAAAGGCCAATATTTACAAACTTGGTGCTTCTGTGGAGTATCCGACAATTCCGCTTATTCAGCATCGTTTTTTAGATATGATTAAAGGGATAGAGGTAATAAATGTAAAATTTGAAAGCCCATCTAAACCGTTCCATTCAACATTTTACAGTAGAGGTGAGTATACATTGACAAAGATAATGAGTGAGGATAAAAGTTAATGGCTAATCCAGAAGTTACAGTTGTAATACCAACATTTAATGATGGTAAATATTTGCACGAGGCATTGGGGTCTTTAGAAAAACAGACTTTCAAAAACTTTGAAGTCATTATCGTTGATGATGCATCAAATGATAAAGAGAGTATAGATGCAATTAACTCTTTGAAGCAGAAGAGCTATAGCTATAATTTAAAAGTCATAGAACTAGAGAAGAATTCAGGTCCCGCAGTTGCCAGAAATAGAGGGATTAAAGCTGCTAATGGAAAATATATTCTTCCTTTGGATGCAGATGATAAAATTGCGCCGAGCTACATAGAAAAAGCGAAAAAAATTTTAGATACTAAATCTGAGATTGGTATTGTTTATTGTGAAGCAGAATTATTTGGAGAAATGTCAGGGAAATGGGATCTTCAACCTTATAGCTTTCCAGAAATTTTGGTAGGAAATATGATTTTTGCAACTGCACTCTTTCGTAAGAGTGATTGGAAAAAGGTTGGCGGATATAACGAAGATATGCATCATGGAAATGAAGATTACGACTTTTGGCTCTCTCTACTTGAGCTTGGAGTTGGGGTATACCAGATACCTGAGATTCTTTTTAGTTATAGGATTAAAGAGCATTCACGTACGAGAAAGTTGCAAAATGAGAATAGAGAAGTCCAAACATACTTACAGATATATAACAATCATAAAAGTTTGTATTTAGCGCATATTGATATTTTCTTTAAGGAGTTTTATAATAGG
>JANTGQ010000126.1 GCA_024762845.1 Nitratifractor sp.
TGCTCTCGTATAAAAAAGAGTGGCTGCTTGCTTTTGGCTTTGGCTTTATACACGGTTTTGGCTTTGCCAATGCGATGCACGAGATGAATCTGCAAAATACAAACTTCTTTAGCGCTGTCTTTGGCTTTAATATAGGGGTAGAGCTTGGGCAGATTGTGATTGTTTTGATTATTTTGCCGCTTATCTATATACTCTCAGTTAGAGCCTTTTATGGCAAAATTGTTGTGCCGCTTTTATCGTTTGTTGTGGCAAATATTGCGCTGCTTTGGGCGGTTGACAGAGCCTTTAGTTTGCGTTTTATGCCTTTTTAGTCCGGGTTTAAGCACTTAGGGCAATTGGACGGCTTAGTTTTACAACGCGATTATAGTACTCTTTAGACTGCTTAGTATCGCCAAGAGATTCGTAGAGCCCTGCAAGGTTGTTATAGAGGTTAATAAGTTTAAACTGTGACGTTGCATCTTTTGCTTTCTCGAGCTTTGGCACGATAAGGTGGTATCTGTCTAAAAACGGCTCCCATGCTGCGTACATAAAGAATTTATCTATATAGTAGTCGAGCCACTCAAAGTGTACAAGTGGTTCGCTGTTAATTAGGTTTAGGTAGTACCACGCCTCTTCTATTGCTTCATCAACTAGGTGTGGTCTGCTTTTTACTCTCTTCTCGTCGAGGCGTTGTAGTATATTTTCGTAATAGCTAAAGAGAAAAGCGCGATACTCAATACGCTCGACTTCGACTTCGCGGGCTACTATAATATCTTTTAGGCGGTTATCGAGCGCATATTTGTTAACGCCAATACGCTTAACAAAGTGGTAACCTAAAAGCTTCTCTATGGAGTTTTTGTCTAAGCCAATTGCGAATTGCCGTACCAACTGCAATATAAGCTCTTTAGAGAAAAACCTGGTATAGGCAAGCACCTTTAAGAGACGTAGGAGTTGCTCATCTACTGTGGCAAAAAAGGCATCGAATATATCCTGTTTTACTACAGGAGCACGCATCTCTCTCTCTTTATATGCTATGCGCGCAAGGTCTAGAATAAATGGCTCGCCACCTGCATTTAATACTATCGCATCTTGTATGGACTTCTCTTTTATGCCCGCTAGAGTAAGGTAGCGAAGTGCCTCTTTTTTGGTAAAAATTGCCAGTTCGCTACTGTTTACTACACTTCGCCAAGTACTGTTACACTTCTGCCACTCAAGAGCTTCGCAAGATGTAATGGCAACTAAAACATCTTTTCCCAAGTAGGTAATTAAGTCCCGAATCCAGGCATCTTTGGCACATGGTGTTGCGTGGTTATACTCTTGCAGGGTATCCAAATTCTCAAATATAAGGACAGCATCTTTGAATTTTTGACTCTTTATGATATTCCTTAAATCTGCAGCAAAGAATTGATAGAGCTTTGTTTCTATATCTTTTGTATCCATTTTTTGCAAAAGTTCGAGCTCTTTTGCCAGTTTTGTACCGAAGAGGTCTTTCGCAATAGTTAAGACACCACTCCTCTTTTTAGGCTTTATCAACTCTTGAATCTCTTGGTAGTATGGCAGGTCGGCAGCATAGAGAATGGGGCTGTGTTCGTAACGTTTTTTCCAAAGCTGCGCATAGGCTTTCCAGAGTGTTATAAAGTTCACATCGTACTTAGACTCTATCGCCTTTGCAATATGCATAATTGCACTCATCGGTTTGTGCAGAAGTCTATCTTCGAAATCTATGGTAAGGTGTATAGTATCGCTACTATCTTCGAGATATCGCTTGCTTAAATACGACATTAGCCTACTCTTGCCGCGTCCGCTGCGTCCATATATATTTAAGACTCTATAGCTGCTCTTTTGGTCTAAAAGCTGGGCAAAAAGCCCTTGCGCCTCTCTTCTTTCTATATATGGAGTTTGCGGAGTGTACGAACTGCCCAACATTATAGAGACTCCTTTAAGTATACTCTTCTCCCGTTTGCCAACTAGCTGACAACGGGATTTACCACTATTATATCAAAAAATATATAAAGTAGTAACTATTGCCATTTTTTAGAGCTAAGTTAAAAAGTTATGCTATTATTTTGTATGGAAAATGAAGAAAAAAAGTCTGTAATTGTTAATCGGCTAAAGTCTGCTACACTTGATGGCGTAACAGCAAAAGTAGTCGAGGTAGAGGGGAGCCTAACAAAGGGCTTGCCAGGTTTTAATGTTGTGGGTCTTGCAAGCAGCGACATACAAGAGGCAAAAGAGCGGGCAAAAAATGCACTCTTGGCACTCGACTTTGAGCTACCGCCAAAAAAGATTACCATAAATCTCTCGCCAAGCGATATTAAAAAGAGTGGTACACACTTCGACTTGGCAATTGCACTGCTTGTTGCACTTGGAAAAGTAGAGATTTCACACGATATATTTGTCTTTGGAGAGCTTGGTTTAGATGGCAGGGTTAAGAGCTCGTCGCTTATCTTTCCTCTTATTCTCTCTTTAAAAGAGCAGGGGCTTATATCTCGTGCAATTGTGCCAAAAGATGCACTTGGAGCGCTCGAATATATTAAAGGGGTCTCTTTCTATGGAGTCGAAACTTTAAGTGAAGCTGCTGCTCTTATAAGTCAAGAGAGCCTTGTAAGCTTAGTCGATGAGCGTAACAACTATAACGGTGAGTACTTTGAACTCAATGGAGAACGCTACTTCTATACGCAGGAGTACCCTCTCGATTTTAGTGATATCAAGGGACAAAAACTAGCACTCAGAGCCGCTCTAATTGCTGCTGCAGGAATGCACAATATTCTGCTTAACGGTAGCCCAGGCTCTGGAAAGAGTATGATAGCAAACCGTCTTAGCTACATCTTACCGCCGCTTCGCCAAAAAGAGATTCTTTCCATAAGTAAACATCAGTTTTTAGATGGTCATGAGCCCGACTTTAAACCGCTACGCCCCTTTCGAAGCCCCCATCATACTGCTACAAGCGCAGCAATTTTTGGCGGCGGCTCCCATAGTGCAAAAATTGGAGAGGTGGCTTTGGCAAACTATGGGATTCTCTTTTTCGATGAACTCCCACACTTTAAGTCAGCGACACTCGAGGCACTTCGCGAACCAATGCAAGACCGGGTTGTAAATATTGCGAGAGTAAATTCTAAAGTACAATATGATGCCAACTTTCTCTTTATTGGGGCGATGAACCCTTGCCCATGCGGTAACCTGCTCTCTAAAACCAAAGAGTGCCGCTGTTCGCAAGTGGAGATTGCCAGGTATCAAAACAGGCTCTCAGACCCCTTTTTAGATAGAATTGAACTCTTTGTTGTAATGCAAGAGGTTGACTTTACGGATAGTACCTCCACAAACTCATGCCAGATGCACACTGCAGTTTTAGAAGCATTTAAAAAGCAAATAGTCAGGCAAGGTGTAGTCAACTCAGCTTTGAGCGAAGCAGAGATAGACCGCTACTGTATATTAGATAGCAACGCCAAAGAGATACTGCTAAAAGCTACACTCCAGTTTTCACTATCGCACCGCTCTATTGCAAATATTAAAAAAGTTGCGCGCACCATTGCAGACTTAAACGGTACTGAGTTAATAGAAAAAATAGCTCTTTTGGAAGCACTCAGCTTTAGAAAACGGTAATATTTGTAAATCTGTTTGCATTTTTAATATTTTTTAGTATAATACTTTATAAAGGAGTATTATCATGAAAAAGTTGCTTATTGTAATCTCATTTCTATTATTAACAGTTGTTCATGCCCAAGAGGCAGAGATTGGACCAAAAAACATTCTACAGACCCTTCAAAACTTTTATGCAAAATTTAAGGGGGGCGATGAGCTTTTAAAAAAGGCAAACGGCTATCTTGTCTTTCCAACTGTCTATAAAGCCGGGCTTGTTGTTGGTGGAGAGTATGGAGTTGGTGCTTTAATAGAGCAGGGTTCAATTACCGACTACTACCGAATGGTCAGTACCTCTATTGGATTACAAGTAGGTGCACAGAAACGCTCGTTGATTATTCTCTTTATGACAAAAGAGGCACTTGAGAACTTCAAAAACAAAGAGCAGTGGAAAGTCGGAGTTGACGGCATGATTGCAGTTATGAACTGGAGCACAGGAACCGATCTTAGCAGTGTAGATATAAAAAAGAACACCTTTGCCATCGCCTTTAACGATATTGGAGTAATGGCTAATCTAACTCTCGAGGGCACAGTTTTTCAACGCTCAAAGTAAGAAAAGAGTATGATACAAGAGACCAGAAAGAAACTACCAACATATGACTTTAAAGTGAGACTAAATCCCTAATGACACACAAAAAGCTTCTTGTAGTTATTGCTCTTCTTGTACTACTTATTGACTGTATGCTTGTTACCCTCAAGGTAATCCAGCACAAACCTACAATTATACATAAACCCAAGCCCAACTATAAATACAGTATCTATTTTACCAGCGATGACGGACCACTTGTTGGCAGTAAATACCTAAACCAACTAGTACTCGATTATGAGTTTCCTTTAACCCTTTTTCTAGTTGGTCGACCTCTTAGCCAAAATAGTCATCTACAAGCCTACTATGATGCATACAAAAAAAACCCCTATATGCTACTAGGAAACCACAGCTTTACACATGCCAATTTTCACTATAAAAAATTCTATCAAGACAGCAACTGTGTCGTAGAAGATTTCGAGAAAAATAGGGATTTTTTGGATCTAAATACAACATTTGCTAGGCTGCCGGGCAGAAATACCTGGATTCTTGACAAAGATCACATTAAGGGTGAGAGCAACAACTCAATCAAGTCTGCAAAAGAGCTCTTTAGCAAACTTGGCTACAAAAGCTATGGATGGGACTACGAACTACGCTACAACAGCCACCACAAAATTATCCTCAGCGCCCTTAAGCACTACAAACGAATAAAACAGCTCCTCAAAGAGGGCAAAACCTACCAAAAGAATAAAATAGTTATACTTATGCACGACCAACTCTTTACTAACGACAAAAACTCCAAAACAGTCGGAGAGTTAA
>JANTGQ010000127.1 GCA_024762845.1 Nitratifractor sp.
ATAGTGGGAGGAAAGTCCGGGCTGCAGCAAGGCAGGATTCCATCTAACGGATGGCTGGGGTAACCCAAGGGCAAGTGCAACAGAGAGTAGACTACCCACTTTGGTGGGCAAAGGTGAAAGGGTGGTGTAAGAGACCACCGGTATCTATAGTAATATAGGTAGCCAGGTAAACCCAATCCGCAGCAAGAAGTACCAGGTAAAAGCCTTGCATTTTGTGTACTTCGCATGAGTTAGTTAGTAATAGCTAAATAAGATAAATAACTATCCTCGACAGAACTCGGCTTATAGCCGTACCTAACCCTCTATGTAGGTTCCCTTTAAGATATTTGAGCTCCCTTTAAATTTTTTTCGATACTATTTATAAAATTACTGATAAAAGTGAGATTATGAGAAAGTTATTTACACTACTACTATTAACATGTTTTGTATCTGCAAATGAGCATTTTGCAAAGGTTGAACCATTTGAAAGTGTAACGATTAAAGCAGAGGCAAGCGGAGAGGTGTTAGCAGCAGATAAGGGACAAGAGGGAAAGGTTGTAGATGGGGTGATTGTCCATATAGATGACCTCCTAAGTAAAAAAGATTTAAACAGTACTCTGGAGTCCTTGGAGCTGACGAAAAAGATGATTGCAGTCAATAGCGATATGGTAGCAGCTTTAAAGAAAAATGTTACGAAGAAGCGTGCACTTTTTGAGAAAGTAAGTCCGCTCTCTACTGCTTCTGTAAATCAAAAAGATTCACTCTATGGCGCGTATGTCTCGGCAAAGAGTCAGTATAACTCAGTTTTAGAGAAGATATTGAGTCTCAAGAATCAAAAAGTAACGTTAGAGCAGAAGGTGCATCTACTTAAAGATACCATAGTGAAGAAAACTATTGTTGCCAAGTCGAAATATCTCTATAAGCTGATGGTTCAAAAGGGTGAATTTGTAACAGTTGGTATGCCGTTGGTAACACTACAGAGCATAGATAGAGGGAAGTTGACTCTCTTTTTAAGTAGGGATGAACTTGATGGTATTAAGAAAAAAACTATCTATATTGATGGCAAGAAGAGTGATCTGAAAATAGATAAAATCTGGAGCGTTGCAGATGCGCAATTTATCTCTTCATATCGGGTAGAGATTGTGGTGCCGCAGCCAAAAGAGTTTTCTAAGCTTGTGAAAGTGGAGTTTAAATGATACAAACAGCCTGCCCGTTAGACTGTTTTGATGGATGTTCGGTAGTTTGTGACTCTTCGCACCCTAAAAGGTTGGTTGGTGGGCGTGTTGCTCCCTCTACAAATGGTACTCTGTGCGCACATTTGTACAGACACTTAGCAGAGAGTGAACGTATTGAAAAGGCACGAATTGACGGGCAAGAGGTCTCTATGGGTGAAGCACTAGATGCTGTTGCAAAAGCGATAGCTGATACCCCGTGGCTTTTATGGAGAGGTTCAGGAAATGTGGGAGTTATGCAAGCAGTTACTAATCTACTTGCAAAAAGAGCTGGTGGTGTATTAACACACGGCACACTCTGTGATGGTGCTGGGGATGCCGGTATTGTAGCCTCTCGCGGAGTAAACAGGCTTCTGCCGCCAGAGCAGATTGCAAAGAGTGAAGTTGTGGTAATTTGGGGGCGTAACCCTGATGTGACAAACTCGCATATTTTGCCATATATTGAGGGGAAAGAGATTATTGTTATAGATCCTCGTAAAACGAAAATAGCAAAGAGAGCAAAGCTACATCTGCAGATTCGACCAAGAGGTGATTTTTACTTGGCAACTCTGCTCTCGCGCTTTTTAATGATGGAAGATGCGCACGATAAAGAGTGGCTCAATGAGTATGCAAGTGAGTATGAAGAGTTTTATGACTTTACAAGAACGTTTAGAATAAAAGCTATTTTGGAGCATATTGAGTTGAGTCTCAATGATATTGGTGATTTTTTACTTATGCTGCAAAACAGAAAGGTTGTCTTTTTGGTAGGTGCGGGGGTACAGCGTCATGAGAGTGGCGATGCAACACTCCGAGCTATCGATGCATTTGCCGCATTGTTAGGGCTTTTTGGCAGAGAGGGGTGTGGTGTGAGTTACCTTGCTAATTCGCAACTTGGCTTTGATAATCCTTTCTCTGTAAAGACAAAAACTGAGCCAATTGCAACAACACCATTTAAAAATTACAAGAGTGTAATTGTGCAGGGCGGAAACCCAGCGGAGTCAATGCCATGTAGCTTGCGGGTGAGAGAAGAGTTAAAAGAGGTAGAGAATTTAATCTATTTTGGTTTGTATGAGAATCAGACGAGCCAATTGGCAAAAATTGTAATACCGGCAAAGAACTTTTTGGAGAAAGAGGATATTCGTCTCTCTTATGGACATCAGTATATGCAAAAGATGAATAGAGTCTATGAGAGTGACATAGGAGTAAGTGAGCATGACTTTTCGCAGGAGATTTTAAGACGAATTGGAAAAGAGCCTCTAAAAGATGAAAAAGAGTACATCGATTTTATTCTTTCTCAGGCGAAGCGAGTTGATGAAAAACTCCTCTCTCCTGGATTTGAAGAGATTCCATATAGGGATGGATTTGGAGAAGATGGGGGAGAAGAGTTTGAGTTTATAGATGATTTTTATGATGATTTTGAAAATATAAAAGCTCTTCGACGTTTTAGAAAAAAGGTGAAAAAGAGCAGAGATGAGTATTGGTTGTTAACACCCAAAACCAATAAGACGATTAATACCCAGTTTAACTCTCTAGAGCAGGTGGTGTATCTGCCAAAAGGGGCACTTTTTAAAGATGGAGAGAGTGTTTTGGTAAAGTCGATATGGGGAGAGTTGCTTATGAAAGTTAAAGTTGACGATGGGTTGCGAGAGGATTGCGTCGTTATCTTTATTGGTACAAAAGACGTTAATATACTTACACCACCAATCTCCAGTACAGAGGGAGATATGGCTTGTTATGGGGATGTTAAAGTGGAGTTATTACGAGTTGGGGAAGTGTAAGAAGGACATAAAAGCGCCACAATGATAAAAAAAATAATATAGATGTTAAAAAATATGAAAATTCTATTAACTTTTTATTAAAAAAAAGATATGATATAGACTATATTAACTAATAGACTTCTTGCAAAACTGTATATATGAGTCTATTCCTTATTGCACATCACCTTTTATTGAATACTCTTTCGACTTAGATTTGGCTAGGTCTTCAAGAATATTTAATAAAATCAAATGCACACTAAGAAATATCTTCAAAATATATAGTTTTGCAAGAAGTCTAATTACTCAAGGGGTTAAAGTATGTTAAAGAAAGTAACTTTTTTATCGATAGTTGCAGCAGGTGCACTATTTGCAGCATTGCCGAATCTATCGGGTAAAATTACACAAATTGACAGTAGCGGTATAACAGCCGAAAAAATTACAGCAGCTACAGGTATTCATGAAGGTGACAACTACTCTCCAAGTGCGATTGAGGCTGCGAAAAGTAGACTCGAAGCGGGCTTAAAACAGTCTGGCTACGTAGATGCAAAAGTTAATGTAAATGCTGTGAAAGATGATGATGGTGTTAAGGTCTCTTTTAAGCTTGACAAGGGTGAACCTATTAAGATTAAAAAAGTTACTTTTGTAGGGAACAGCAAACTAAGTAGTGATGTTTTAGAGAGCCAAGTAACAAACAAAGTTGGAGGTATGTTTGCATGGTTAGTTGGCGGTGGAGAGGCTATCCCTTCACAACTAGAGTATGACCAGGCAAAAGTAAGAGATGAGTATTTAAAAAGAGGCTATCTCGATGTTGTAGTTGACAAACCGTTAATGAAGACAAACTTTGCAGCAAAGAGTGCAGAGGTTACTTTTAATATTAAAAATGAGGGTGAGCCATATAACGTAAAGAGTATAGAGTTGGCTCAAGCTTCAGGTGTTGATTTATCTGGGGAGCAAGAGAAATTTAAATTAAAAGCTGGGCAAGTATTTAATGTAGAAAACTTACGCCATGACTTAAATATGTTAATCGAGAAGTCAGCTGATCAAGGCTATGCGTTTGCCAATGCGCAACCACAGTTTAGAAAAAATCCTGACCATACAATCTCGGTAAGATATGTAGTGCAACCTGGTCAAAAGATTAGAGTACATGATGTTAAGATCTCTGGAAATACAAAAACAAAAGAGAATGTTGTACGTAGATATATCTATCTAGCACCAGGTGATCAATTTAACTTGACAGATTTAAAAGAGAGCCGTAATGAGATGCAAAGAACCGGTTTCTTTGATAGCGTTGATATTGTGCCAAAACGTGTTGGAAGTAGTGCAGTTGATTTAGATGTAAATGTTAAAGAGGCACACACTGGGAGTATATCTGCAGGACTTAGTTATGGTAGTTATGATGGCTTTGGTGTAAATGCAGCAATCTCTGATAGAAATGTATTTGGTTCGGGAATTGGCTACAGTGTTCAGGTAGAGAAGACGAAGAAGTCTCACAACTATAACGTTAGTCTAACTGACCCTCGTGTTTTCGATTCACTCTACAGTGCTTCTGTTGGTGTTTACCATCAGGCATATGAGTTTATCGACTATACAAAAGAGGAGAAAGGTGCTTATGTAAGTATAGGTAGAAAACTGACAAGACACTTAAGTGCAACTATCGGATATACATACTCAGATGTAGACTATAGTGATTATGAAACATATAATGTTGATTATGAACCTTATAAAAAGTCTGCACTTACAGGTTCGATTACATTTGACAATACAGATGACTATCTTGTGCCAAGAAGTGGAATCTATGCCAATTTAAACTTAGAGTATGCCGGTTTGGGTGGTGAAGCAAGCAAAGGATATGCAAACTACTTCAAATCTGAGTTTAAATTTGCTGCATATTATGGTATGGAAGATACACTTGGTTATGATTTGATTTTACGTTACAAATTAAGAGCGGGTTATATGGAAGATAAAGGTTTGGCTCCAAGAGC
>JANTGQ010000128.1 GCA_024762845.1 Nitratifractor sp.
ATCTTAGAGGTAAGCATAAGCCTTCTTTTACTCCAAATGTTGATTGTGGTGATTATGTTGTTATTATTAATGCGAAAAATGCAAAATTTAGTGGTAATAAATTAGAAGACAAAGAGTACTTTAGACACAGTGGTTACTTTGGTAGTACAAAAAGCAACAAGCTTAGTGATATGCTAGAGAACCATACTGAAAAGCTTTACAAATTGGCTGTAAGAGGTATGTTACCTAAGACTACTCTTGGTCGTCAAATGTTAAAAAAACTAAAAGTATACGAAGGTTCTGAGCACCCTCATACAGCACAAATAGGTAAAGGAAACTAAGATGGCAAAAGTTTACGCAACAGGTAAAAGAAAAAGCGCGATCGCAAAAGTTTGGATCGAAGCTGGTAGTGGCGAGATGAGCATTAACGGTAAGAGTTTAGATGAGTGGTTAGGTGGTAGAGAGACACTTAAAATGAAAGTGAGACTTCCACTAAATGCTACTAAACAACTTGAGTCTGTAAATATTAAAGCAGCTACACTTGGTGGTGGCGTTTCTGCACAAGCAGACGCACTAAAGCATGGTATTACAAAAGCATTAGTTGCTTATGAGCCATCATTTAGAACAATTCTAAAGCCATTGGGTCTACTAACAAGAGATTCAAGAGTTGTAGAGAGAAAGAAATACGGACGCAAAAAAGCGAGAAGAAGCCCGCAGTTCTCAAAAAGATAATCGTATCTTTTTACCAAAGGGCTCTCGCCTTTTGGAGTTTATATTTTCAAAAAAATCATTTTTAATTCTTATTATTCCTCTTAACTCTTTATTTTGTTTTTTAAACTGTGTATTAGTATGCGATTTTTTCGCAAAACGTTCTATAAAATACCATATTTATTAATCGGTATTAGTGGCTAATTAGCCAAAAAAGAGGGATATTATGAAAAAAGTAGAGAGAAATTTAAAATTAATAGAGTGGATACAGATAACGCAATCTATGATTTTTGTGGCTTCTGTATTGGTTCCATATTTTCAGTTTAGAGGTTTGGAGTTTTCAGAAATTTTACTCTTGCAGTCGATTTTTGCTATAGCATCAATGGTTCTAGAGTTTCCATCTGGATATCTAAGCGATAAATTTGGAAGAAAAAAGACACTTAACATTGCATATTTTGCTTTGTGTTTAGCAGTTTTTATTTTCTATATGGGTAGCAGTTTTGCAATTTTGGCATTTGCAGAGCTGACTTTTGCACTGGGGTACTCGTTGGTCTCTGGAACAGTAAGTGCTCTGCTTTATGAGTCGCTAGAAGAGCTAAAGCGTGTAGATGAGTATAGTAAAATTTTAGGCGCGAACACGCACAAAGCACTGTTAACTGTTGCACTATCTGGCATTGTTGGTGGAGTTATTGCACACTTTATAAGTTTAAGGGTTACTGTAGCTCTCACGCTGATTGCATTTAGTGTAAGCTTTGTACTCTCATTTATATTAGTGGAGGTCAAAGAGATTAAAAAAAGAGGCATTAGCGATGATATTAAAGATTTTAAATCGATAGTTTCAAATAGTGAGCTTATATATATTGCTACTTTTGTAAGTATGATTTTTGCGTTTAACCAAGTTAGTTTTTGGTATTACCAACCATATTTCAAAGCAGTAGGTGTTGAGCTTTTCTATTTTGGTTTTATCTTTGCATCGTTTCAGATGGTTGCTTCGATTGGGTCTAAATATGCACATAAAGTACAAAATAAATTTACAAGTGTTGAGATATTTAAATTTATCGCTGTAATGATTGTGATTAGCCTCTTTGGTATGGGTTGGAGCTTTTCGCTATTTGGTTTAGCATTTGTTTACCTGCAGCAGTTAGTGAGAGGGTTTTTCTTTGTACTTGTAGATAGCTATATGCAAAAGTATGCAAGTAGTGAGCTTAGAGCTTCTACGCTTTCGTTTATAACACTTGCCAAAAAGTTGGCATTTGGAATTAACTTACTTTTTTTTGCACAACTTGCTAAAATTGTAACTTTGCAAAACTCTCTATATTTAATGGGGATTATACTGCTACTGTTATCCTGGCTGTTTTTTATTTTAACCCGGATTAAACAATAGAATTGCAAAAGATATATTAAGTGCTTGTGCTGTGGATGTTTGCTAAAAATTTGAGGTTAACCGAAAGGTTAATCGATGATTTTTTGTGAATGTCCACAGTGCAATGACTGATGTAGATTTTGTAATCTATATTTTATAATCCGGGTTTAACAAGAGAGGTAAAGAGAGTGAGAGATGTAATAACACAAACTGCTAGACTAGAGCTAGTAAAGACCGAGGTAGAAGATTTTGAGCACCTTTATGAGAAGATTTTTTCTGTTGAAGAGGTTGTTCAATATACTTTTGGAAAAGGGTTTGGCTATAACGACTCTTTGGCATTTATGAAGAAAAACTTTAACTTTCGCGGTAATTTGGGCTTTAGCCCAATTATTGAAAAGAGAAATAAAAAGCTCATTGGCTACGGCGGTATTATGAACTTTAGAGATGGATATGAGTTCGGATACATACTCGCTAAAGATGCATGGGGTAAAGGGTATGCTACAGAGATTGCCATCGCTCAGATAGAGTATATAAAGAAGAAGTTGAATAGTAGCAATGTTTATGCGACGGTGCATCCTGAGAACTATGCATCGGTAAGAGTCTTGGAGAAAGTGGGGTTGCACAAAATTGAAGAGGTGGAGTTAAAAAGAGGAACAAGGAGAGTCTATAGGCTTTGAGTCTAAGTTATGATAGAAACTAATTAAAATCTTTTATAATTGACTCTTAATTCGACTCAAACTCTGGGGAGTAATATCAAGAACCGTTGCAAACTGATAGTCTGGTAAAACTTCTTCATAGATAGGGGCTATCTGTTTTATGAGGAGGTACTTCTCTTTTGCAGTAAGTCTTTGCATCATTTGGGTGCGTTGTACCATGGTTATGAGTTGTTGATTGAGGATGTTTCTGGAAAGTGTCATCCACTTTAGGCTAGATGCATAAAGTGCATCAAGTGCTGAAAAATCTGCTTCATATACGATACACTCTTCTAGTGCTTCTGCAAAAAATGTAGACTCAGTTTGTGTGAGGTAAGAGACTATATCGCCTGAAAAAGGGTCTAATTGGTAGCCGTCTTTGTGGTAGTTAACCATCCATGTAAGGTCTTTACCTTCTGTGTTAATACTATACATACGTACCACGCCCTTTGAAATATAGTAAAGCTTTTGACACACATCTCCAGCCTGAAATAGCTCTTGCCCTTTGGTATACTCTTTTTTTGTAAAAAGTGATGTGACTTTATTCCATTCATTGTCGTCTATCTCTATCATAGATTCTACATATTGTCTTAAAAATTTCATAGAAGTATCTTACCATATGTGAATGACAAATTCTCTAAAAGAGTTTATAATGCTGTAAAATATTGGAGTAAATCATGATAAAAAGAGTTGACCATATTATTATACGTACACCCGACCCTTACCAAACAAGCAAAGAGATAGAAAAAGCATTTGGACTCGTAGCCCCACCAGTAATGGATTTTGGGGTGTTTGCAAGTGCTATGTTGACCTTTGGTAATGTTAATATTGAAGTGTTAAGATTGGGTGATAAAAAAGATTTTGAGCCTTATTTGTATGGTGTGGCATTTGAAGCACATAAAAAGTCTTGGGCGTTGTTAGATGATTTAAAACAACGTAATATAGAACATACACTACCCATAAAACAAGAAACGCAGATGGTTTCATGGACAAATACAATGCTAAAAGGTTTACTTGATAATGTAATGCCCTCGAACTATGGAATCTACAGTGACAATAGATTTAATAGAGGCTTATCAAGTTTTTTTAGTAAGCTCATGGGGTTAGATTTTGTAGTAAAACCTTTAATAAAAGATGTAGGAGATGCTTTAATATTTTTCTGTGAATATGATGAGAGAATTAAAGAGTACCAAGAATACTCTCAAAAAGTTTTTTCAGCTTTCAAGGGTGGTACTTATGGTTTGAAAGGCGTGGACGCCATTGTCATAGAGAAAACCAAAGAGAATGAAAATTGGGAAAAAATAGGAGAACCTAGTGATGAAAACTCTGTTAAATTGGTATTTGAAGATGGTGCTATAAATAAATTGGACTCTATTATATTAAATGCAAAACAAATCTATGATAATAAAGTGATTATGATAGGTGAAGTACGTTTTAGTATTCTTTAAATATAATATGTAAATAAGGGGTTTCCTTGTCACAAGTTATTATGATGTTATTATTCCCAATAGGATTGTACTTTTACTTCTTTATTGAGCGCAAAGGTAAACCAAAGTATCAAAAGACATTTGATGATTTTGGTGAGAAAATTATGCACAACAGTAGATTAAACAGTGAAGAAAAGATAGAACAATATACACAGATGCTCTCTCTAAATGGATATACAATTACAGAGTCTACCCAGACTAAAGTTAGAGGCGAAAAACGTATTTTAAGTATGAGCCTGTTGGCTATGAGCATAGGGGCATACTATGTGGGTGTGTTGGTCTATTTGGCATATTATTTTTGGATACAAAAACCACATGTGGTAGAGTATAAATTAAATATATAAAACAGTTCATTGTTTTCTTAAAACAGCAAATACACCAATTTATTGAGTGCTTAAAGGCTTTCAACCTATTTTAAATAATATTTTGTACACTACCTCTTATTATAAAATAGTAGGAGTTTTATTTTGGATAAAATTAAAGTAGGTGTTGTAACAACAAGCGATAGAGCGAGTGCGGGGATTTACGAAGATATTAGTGGAAAAGCGATTATGGATACTTTTAATGAGTATCTGCTAAATGATATAGAGTATTTTTACCGCTGTATTCCTGACGAGCAGAGTGTTATAGAAGAGACGCTTTTAGAGCTTGCAAACGAGTGGAAGTGCGA
>JANTGQ010000129.1 GCA_024762845.1 Nitratifractor sp.
AGTTTTAAAGAGTTACATGCGCGAATAGAGGCACTCTACAGACGCTCTATCAATGTGGTATCAAATACTATAGAGTTAAATGGCTTTGGTACTTTGGATATGGAAGCCAAAGTGATTAAAAGAGCTGATAAAGTCATACCGCTATCAAAAAAGGAGTATGAGCTGCTTAGTTTTTTGATTAAACATAAAAACGGTATGGTCTCAAATAGTATGATAGAGGAGCAGCTTTGGAGTGCAGAGAGTTATATAAACAGTAATGTTATACAAGTTACCATCTATAATCTTCGCAAAAAAGTAGGCAAAGAGTTAATTAAAAGTTTTAGAGGGCTTGGGTATAAAATTGAGATTTAACAGTTTAAAGGTTAGAGTATTAGTTTGGTTTGCCTCTTTGGTTGCGGTGATTCTTTTTATTTTTAGCCTCTTTTTGTACTTTTCTCTTAATAGTAGTATTAATCTTAAAATAGAGCACTCTCTCTTAAATGTTGCATCTGATTTGAAATATGCTATAGAGAGAAAAGAGAGTCTTGTAAAAGTTTTGCAAAAGAGAGAGTTTTTGCCATATGAGATTGCAGTTATTAAAGACGCTAAAATTATTGGGCAAAAAGGAGAGAGTGATTTTATTAAATTACTTGGAATAGTAGGCGCTAATAAGTTCAAAACAGTAGAAAATGGTGATTATATTAACGCAATTTACACTTTAAAACTTTCTAATAATAGCGGCAAAATTGTAGTCTACAAAAAAGATATAGATGATAAAATAGAAAATATTGTAACTACAATGTTTGTTTCCGAAACTATAGTGCTTCTCTTGCTTGTATGGTTAGGGAGTAGCCTAATCGACAAGATTCTTTTTACACTGCGAAGTATTACCAAGACAGCCCAAAACATATCTGTAGATAACTTCTCCTCTACAATACCTTTACCAAAATATGATGACGAAACAAGAGAGCTAGTTCTCGCCTTTAATGAAATGGTGCATAGGTTAAGAGAAGGAACCAGTAAAATAGAGAGTTTTAACTCTGATGTCTCACATGAGTTAAAAACTCCACTTACTGTTATTCGAGGCGAAATAGAGGTAGCAACACTAAAGCCAAGAGATGCCCAATATTATCAAAAAATATTAGATACAATTGATACCGAAGCGAGCCAGATTCAGGAGATTACAGAGAACCTTTTGCTACTTACAAGATATACAAAAGAGAATATACAAAAGAGCTTTGCTCTTTGCTCTTTAGATATTCTACTGCTTCAGACGATAGAGAAATTCTCTACTAAAATAGATGAGAAAAAGATACAATTTCATGTTTTAAAGTTAGAAAATATCGAACTAAAAAGCAATGAAACTCTTATACGAAGCATCTTCTTAAATTTAATAGATAATGCCATAAAATACTCTTTTAATAGAACAAATATCTCTATCTCGCTCTTTAGAAAAAATAGAAAAGCACACTTTATTATAGAAGACGAAGGGTGTGGAATAGCAGCAGATAAGCTAGATAAAATAACAGATAGATTCTACAGAGTAGATGAGAGCCGAAGCAGAAGAGTCAAGGGCTTTGGTCTAGGACTCTCTATTGTAAAAAACTCGATAGAGTTGCTAAACGGAAATTTATACATAGAGTCAAAAGCAGCTAAGGGCACAAGAGTAGAGGTTGTATTGTAACAATATACAATCTAATCTGTTTTGTGTATATGGTTTAGTTTGCTATAAAGTCTAATCTATGTGCTGTCTTAAATCTGAGCTTTATCGTTGCGGATGTTAACTCCACACTAGGGCAAAAGCGTGGATTATGCGCAACAGTTTAATGAGTCCAGTAGTCTATTAACTTTTAAACTATTCTAGCAACTGTTTACATTTTGCATTATTAGCTTTTTTGTAAGTGTAGACTCCCACAAAATCGTGGGAGGAAAGAAGTGAAGAGTTACTTTACTTAGTGTTGTTTTTTAAGGCTCGGTAGTGTAACAGGTTTAAATGCAAAAACATTTTTACTTGAAGGGTCAACATCTATTTCAACCCAGCTAGTCTCTTTGCTTCCAAAAGTTTCTACTCTTGTGAAGTTGTTAGTTAAAGAGCCATCTTTGTCAAACATTGCTTTATCAACTTTGTAGTAGTGTGAATCACCCATAAGAAGGACAACTTGACCTGGATAATTATGTGTCTCTTCATCTAGTGTATGGAAGAAATCTGTAAATCCATTTTTATCATTAAGTGAAGGTAAGAACTTCTCTTGATAGCCATGGTCACTTAGCTCATATGGAAAGTAGATGTCGGCGTGTGAAACAAGAACAACTCCTGCTAGTTTTTCTTTTCTTGCTATATCAAAAGATTCTTTGAGCCATTTTATATTAGCAGCATTTCTCTCTTTGTACTCGTCGGTAGCCTTTGCACAATCTTCTGCAGTTCTTTTTGACTTTTTATGGCACTGTTTATCGGTAGCAACCATATTGTTATTGCTGCCGACTACGTGAAGTGCAATGAACATTACATTATCATGGATTAAACGGCTGTTCTCACTAAATTTCTCACCTAATTTTCCTTCTCTTTCAACCTTGAGTGGCTCTTTACCTTGTGTTGTACTTTTGCTAAAAAATGTTTTTCTTAGCTTTTGTAGTCTCTCAAGTGGGTCATAACTACCATTGCTTGTTCTGTGGCAATCAGTCCATTCGTTATCTCCTAAAGAGTAGAGAGTAGGTGCATTGAGTTTGTTAAAGTAGTTTTTTACTCCATCAAGAATTATCTCGTCACTACATTTACTCTTGCCATCTTTGCTATCACCGCCAAAAATTACAAAATCAACTTTATGTTTGTTAATTGAATCGATAGTGATATTTTTCTCTACACCCTTTTGAAATATCTCATTTGGTAATACGGCTACTTTAAACGACTCCGCATATGAAACGCCTGATAATGCAATAGTTACAGCCGCAGAACTTATTAGCTTTAAAAACATTTTTTCCATAAATTCCTCCTAAAATATATTTATGATTGCAATTATATATTGTTATGGTAACTATTTGGAAACAAAGCAGCCACTTGCAAATACTACCGGCCACGATAGGGGCATTGTATCAAAGCGTTTTTCTTACCGGTTAAAAAGAGATTTCTAAATTTTATAGCCCTAGCAACCAACAGTGAACCCGGATTTTGCATTAGAAATCACAGAAGCCGCATTAGTCATTACACTATGGGCATTTACAAAAAAATAATCGATTAACCTACGGGTTAACCTCAAATTTTTTGCAAACACCCATAGCACAAGCACTTAATGCTTTTCTAGTGATTCTAATGCAAAATCCGGGGTGAATGAAGTTTTAGAGAGTTTTTTAATCACCTTGCATAATCACCTAATAAGACTTTTGCAGTTGTAGCTATTTCAATTCTGTTCTTTGGTTAGATGCTAGAGGCTCTTTGTGTTGGTGTTTTTGCACCTATAGGGACAGGTGCGGTGTTGTTGGGGGGTATGTCATATTACCAGAGCTCTCTTTTACAAACTCAATAAACTTTTCAATCAGTTTGCTTCTATATTTACTCTTGTGATATATGATAAAAAAATCTCTTTTAAATGAGATATTTTTTATCTTTATTTTAAAAAGTTCTTTATGTTGCAGCTCTTTTTCTACTATGTATTTCGAGATACATGTTATTGCATCTTTGTTTTGCAAAAGTATTGTTTTTATCTCCTGAGAATCTTTATAGTTCATAAAAACTTTTAGCTTCTTTGATATATCGCCAATATTTTCTAAAAAAATCTCCCTTGTGCCGGAACCACACTCTCTTAAGATCCATCGCTTGTAAAAGAGTTGATCTATATAGTAACTCTGTTTCGACAGTGTTTTATCGCTAGAGACAACCAGAAGTTCATCGCTCCCGAATTTTTCTTTGATCATATCTGCGTGGTTGCAGGATGATTCGATAAAACCTAGATCGATTTTACCTTCTGCTACACTTTGAATAATCTCTGTAGAGTTTGTAATCTCATTTTCGATATTGCAGTGCTGATATGTTGATAAAAAATTAAACATAACAGGCGGCATAATAAAGTTACCAATTGTTTTACTAGATGCTATTTTTAAGGTGCCGGAGAAGCTATCTTTACTGAAACTGCTTCGCCCATCTTGTAGCGCCAAAAAATGATGATATGTTTTCTCTTTGAAAACTCTTCCTCTCTCATTTAAAATCAATTTTTTTCCTATTCTGTCAAAGAGAGGTTCGTCCAGTTTTTTTTCGAGTGATTTTATTGCAAGAGAGATTGCTGATTGGCTCATATGTATCTTCTTGGACAGCTGAGATATATGCGGATTGTCACATAAATAGTAAAACAGCTGCAACTCCTTTATTGTGAACATTGCGCATTTCCTTATTTGTTTTATCAATTATTATATCAAAAATTATCTATTTTACAAATATTTATAATTGTGCTACTATTGAGTTCATTTTTAAAATAAAGGGTCACGAATGGCATTTTCGAAACAACATAGAAAAGGGACAATAAGTGGTATCATATTCGTTGCTATTTTTGCTGCGGCAGCTACAGTTATAGCACAGGTATCATTTATCAAATCGCTTGGTATCTCGCCTCTGGTTATAGGGATTGTATTGGGTATCTTTTATGCAAATACACTGCATAACCATATTCCAGCCGAATGGGGAACAGGTATAACATTTTCTGGTAAAAAGATATTGCGATTTGCAATTGTTTTTTATGGTTTTCGCATAACTTTTCAAGAAATTATGAATGTGGGGCTAAGTGGTTTTACTGTTTCACTTATTATGCTCTCTAGCACATTTTTGCTTGGTACATATTTGGGGATAAAAGCTTTTGGAATGGATAGAGATACCTCGA
>JANTGQ010000130.1 GCA_024762845.1 Nitratifractor sp.
ATTCAAAAAAAAGGGGTTCAAATGAAGAGAGTAAAATATCTTTTAGTGGCAATTTTTTTGCTTATTACAAATGCGTGTGGGAATAAAGGCGATAAGAAAGAGCAAACTTCATCAATAAAAGATGGCTTGGTTTGTACACTTATCTCAGACAGCGAGGCAGAGGCACTTGTGGGGAAAAAGCTAAAACCGTGCAAAATAGATAAAAAGATGCGAGACGATATCCAATCTGCCACCTGGGTAGATGCAAATGGTATTCCACAGCTTAATTTAGTCTACTACAGCCGCCTGCATGCTCTTGAAAACGCTGCAATGCCAGGTGGAAAAATTGTCACAATAGAGAGTAATACAATTGCTGTTCTTGCACCTAAAGGGAGTGAAGTGAGCGAGTTAATACAGCGCGTAAAGGGTGGTGCACTGATGTTAGTTACCTTCTACCTAAAGGGAAACACACTTGAGAGTAAACTTTTTAAACAAGAGAGAGATTTACTCAGTCAAGCTGCTAACAAGCTTCGCTAAAAGAGAATAAGCTTACTTTTAAGCAAACTAGAGATAATACCTCCTTATAAAAGAATAAAAGGAAGTATTATGAAAAATAGTATAAAAATAGTTACCCTCTGTTCAATATTAGCCTCTGGCACACTCTTCGCTCAGGATAGTGCACAAGAGCTTTTTGTTCAAAAGTGTGCAATCTGCCACGTTTTAAAGATGCCTACAGATCACTCTAAGATGGTTGCACCTCCGGCTCGTGGAGTAATGTTCCATATGGGTGAAGCTTTTAAAAGTAAAGAGGAGATAAAAAAACATATAGTTGATTTTGTTCTCGAACCAACAAAAGAGAAAGCAATTTGTAAAAGTGTAAAGCGCTTTGGTTTAATGCCTTCGCAAAAAGGAAACATTAGCAAAGAGGAACTTAGTAAAGTTGCAGATTGGATGATAGAAAATCTTCATATGAGTAAAGAGGAGCATAACAAAAACAAAGAATCTGAAAAGTAACATCGATATAAAAAGAGGAGAGAGAATGCCCCAAAATAAAAAAGTAGAGTTTGCTCTGCTTCTTGTTGCAACGCTGGGCATAATGTCAGGCATTACTATTGTCTCCTCTCTCCCGCTTATTAGCAAAACTTTTGCAAATATTCCACATATTGAGTTTCTCTCAAAACTTATGCTTACTATTCCATCTATAATTATTGCTCTTTTCTCACCAATTGCCGGTATTATTAGCGACAGATTTGGAAGGCTAAAACCGCTTTTTGTCGGAATAGTGCTCTTTGTAGTTGGTGGAAGCTCCGGTTTTTATCTGCATGACTTTTATATCATCTTAATTGGCAGAGCTATTTTAGGCATTGGCGTAGCACTTATTATGACAGCAAGCACAGCACTCATAGGAGACTACTTTAGCCAGGAGAAGCGCCATCAATTTATGGCAAAGCAGGGGATGGTAGTTGCACTTGGCGGTATTCTTTTTATAAGTAGTGGTGGCTTATTGGCGCAGCTTCATTGGTCTTATCCGTTTGCAATTTATCTTATACCAATCGCTTTTATACCCTACCTACTCTATACACTCTATGAGCCAAAAATACATACCGAACATAAAGATAGTGCTGTAGAAGCAAAGCTATTGCCTGTTTATATAACTGCATTTTTTATAATGGTTCTTTTTTATATGATGCCAACACAGTTTCCCTATCTTATTATCAACCAGCTCCACGGTGAGCCAAAAACGATAGGGTTTATTATTGCAACTGCTATGGTCTTTAATGCAATTGCAGCCAAACAGTATGCAAAGATAAAAGCAAAACTAGGCTTCATTCAGATATATGCTATTACCTTTGCTCTCTTTGCAAGCGGGTTATACTTTATCGCTTTTGCAAAGAGCGTAACGATACTCTTTGTCACAACAATCCCAATCGGTATCGGTTTTGGACTGCTTTTAATTAATACAAATGCGTGGTTTCTCTCTTTAGTGCCACCACACAAGCGGGGTAAAGCTTCGGGTATTTTAACCTCTAGCCTCTTTTTGGGGCAATTTTCATCCCCTATTATCTTTGAGCCAATTGTAAGTAATTTTGGTATTCAAAATCTCTTTTTGTTTGTTGCTATTCTCTCTACACTTATAGCCCTAACACTCTTTATAAAGACTACTAAAAATCCTCTCTAAATCGCTTATCGCGTATACTCATCTGCAAGCTTACCTCATCAAAAGCTATGTCGAAAAGTTCTATCTCTTTGATGATACTGCTTAACTTCTTGTAGCCAAAGTTTAATGGCGAAAAAGAGGTTGAGTTGCTTATAAAGGTACCAACATCTGCCAGGTTTGCCCAGCCATACTCATCTGCTGTCTGCTCTACAGCACTTTGCAAGAGGTTCACAAGCCACTTATCTTTCTGGAGCTCTCTTTTACTCTTTCTGGTCGTTTTACTACTTTGTTTCGCTCTGCTTCCACTGCTGTCGCTCTCTAAAAGATTATCGGTAAAAACAAACTGCGAACACGAAGCAACTAACGCTTTTGGCGTCTTTTTTTCGCCAAATCCATAAACTTTAATCCCCTCTGCCTGCAGTCTCATAACAACTGGAGTAAAGTCGCTATCGCTTGTAGCAAATGCAAAGGCATCAAGTTTTTTTGTGTGGAGCATATCTATTGCATCAATTGTCATTAAAATATCTGTTGCATTCTTATTTTTCGAGTAATCAAACTGCTGTATAGGCTTAATAGCATACTCCAAAAGCTTCTCTTCCCAGTTTTTCAGATTCTCTTTACTCCAGTTTCCATACGCTTGGCGAATATTAACAACACCGTATCTGCTTAACTCTTTAATAATCCCCTCTATAGCGCGATGCGATATATTGTCGCAATCTATAAAGAGCGCTATTAAATCTCGTTTTTCACCCATTTTTATCCTTTGGGGTATCACCCTTTAACTTATTTAACCTTCTTGCCCACTTTAAAAAGAGTCTGTTGGCATCGACTCTGCTATCTAACTCTTTGCCTTCAAATATATACTCTATCAACCACTTTGCCATAAGCGGTGCCAATACAAAGCCACGCCCACCCAATCCATTAAAAACATAAAGGTTTTTGCAATACTTTAGTGGTGCCTTTTTATAACCCAGTTTTATTTTTGGATAACTTTGCAACATATATGCACTGTCAATTACTCTACCAAGCAGTGGCTTAAAGTCGTGCGAACCAGAGCGCATACCGCAAAATGTCTCTTTAATTCTTAAATTCTCAAGCTCCACCATACTTTTACTTGCCTCTATTAGTGGGGCAAGCGGCTCCCCTTTACACTCCATACATGGGCTTTGACTTTTAACATGTGTTGCTCCAAGTTTTACCACGCCATCAACAACGGCTGAGACAGATATCTTTTTATGCATAGAGACGGCTAGTTTACTATCTGTAAAAAAGTCTCCTCTGCTGCCCCATAATCCTTTAATACCCATATAGTCAAGCTTCTGCCCAAAAGCTCTATACCCGGTTGCCAAAACAACATTTATCGCTTTCACTTGTTTACCCACAAGTAAATACTCACCTGACTCATCAATATCTTGCACATCTATGCAGAAATAATCAATACCCACTATAAGCGCTTCGCAAAGCTCCTGTGCTTCGCAAAATCCACCATCTTCAAAAAAGAGTGCCTGAGTCTCATTTTTAATACCAAGCAACTCTAACTCCTCTCTCTCCAAGAGCTGACTCTTAGCATCTACTAAAGATTGGTGGTAGAGTAAATTTTGGGCATCTTTAGGGGTCTGTGGTATACGCACAATGCCGCTTTTAGTAAAATATTTGGGATAGTTTTGGGTATAAAATCTTACAGCATAATTAAATGCTTCGTTTGTTAACTCTAAAAGCTCAGTTTTAGAGCCAAGTTTTGGAGATATAAAAGCCCCGGCTGCACCACTGCCACCGGTTGCAGGTTTTTGAGCCTTATCGATAATAGCAACACGCAATCCCTTTGCTTTTGCCTCGCGCGCAGCCGTGCAGCCGGCAATACCAGCACCAACTACCACAAGATCATAAAGAGCCTCCATTGTTTCTATATAGAGACCTCTTTAATATCTGCTATATCTCTAAAGGCTTTGTAGATACTCGCAATTGTATGCTGACGGTTTCTTTTTAGCTTCTCATCCTCTGCATTTACCAATACACTGTCGAAGTAGCTATCTAAATCTGCTTTAAGCCCAAAGAGTGCCTGTAGTTTCTCTAAATAGCTGCTATACTTTTGCCCAATAACTACATTAAATTTACTCCAGAGAGTTCGCTCCTCCTCTTGGGTAAAGAGAGACTCATCTACACTTAAATCGCTCTGAGTTGCTATATCTTTTGAGATATTTGCCACACGTTTAAAGGTTGTAAAGAGCTCTTGTGCATCGCTCCCCTCTACAATTGCATTGAGCGCCTCTATCTTTTTAAAGAGTTCATTCATATCGCTCTCGCCCGAAGCAACAACTGCTGCTACAACCGATGGATTTACATTTGCTAACTTATTTACCCTATCAAAGATAAACTCTTTGAGTTTACTGCTATCAAACTCTTGGTAAATTGGAGCAAGTTTTTGGCTCAGTTGCTCTATATCAAAACTTACATTGTAGTGGAGGATTGTCTTTATAATACCATTTACAGCTCTTCTTAGCGCAAATGGGTCACGAGAACCTGTAGGTATCTGCCCAACACTAAAGAGACCATAAAGAGTATCGAGCTTAATAGCAATTGCAACAAGTGCACTAAAGAGTGTTGTAGGCAGTGGTGCATTGTC
>JANTGQ010000131.1 GCA_024762845.1 Nitratifractor sp.
TATTAGAAAAAGCGAAAAACCAACTTGCATCCGCTTTGGCAGAGATGAAAGCGTTAAAGAGCCAGATAGTAGTGCAAGAAGAGCTTTTAAAGCAGACAGAGAGAGACTTTAAGCGTTCAGAGTTTCTCTACAGGAGTAAAACAATAGATACCCGCTCTTTTGAGCTTGCAAAACTGAAAGCAGATACAGAAAAGAGAAAGTTAAATGCCCAAAAAGAGAAGCTAAAAGTAGCAGAGGCTGCAGTAAACCTTGCAAGAAGTAGCTTAAAAGAGGCGCAGGCTTCGCAAGAGAAACTAGATGCTATTGCACTGCAAATTGCCTCTGTAAAAGATGGTATAGATGCCTTGCGGGCTAGTAAAAAGCAGATAGAAGCTCTTCTTTCCGAAATGACGCTAAAGTCTCCTGTTAACGGGTATTGTCTTGAGAAGATTGCAAACAGTGGCGAAATTGTAGGTTCAGGGATGCCGGTAGCGACGCTTTTAGACCCTCATAGTTTATACTTAAAAATATTTGTAGATACTATCCAAAATGGTAAAATAAAAATTGGGGATAAGGCAGTTATTTTTCTTGATGCCTATCCAAATCGTCCTATTGAAGCAAAAGTGGTTCGTATAGCCCAAAAAGCTGAGTTTACACCCAAAGAGGTAAGTGTACGAAGTGATAGAATACAAAGAGTTTTTGCTGTACACATAAAGCCATTAGAACCAAACCCACTTTTAAAGCTTGGTATTCCGGCTATTGGGGTTGTTTCGATAGATGGAAAGGGGCTTCCCTCTTCGTTGGATGATATTCCTGCATTGTAGCAGTGTGTAGAAGGAGCTTTTATGCCAATACTTGAGCTAAAAGATGTAACGGTCTCATATAAAAAACATATTGGCATAAAGGGTGCAACTCTGCAGGCAGATGCAGGAGAGATTATAGGTTTTATTGGTGCGGATGGTTCGGGGAAAAGTTCGCTTTTACATGCAATTGCCGGGGTTATTCGCTTTAGCGGAGAGGTTATTTACAAAGATATAGCGTATTACTCTCCCAAAATGGCAGAGAGAGTTAAAAAGTATATCGGTTTTATGCCGCAGGGACTTGGTTTGGTGCTTTATGATACTTTGAGTGTAGGTGAGCATCTTGATTTTTTTGCTGATATACGTGGTGTCAAAAAAGATGCAAAGTTTTTAGAGTATCGAAAAAAGCTGCTTCATATGGCGGGTTTAAGTGCATTTGTCGATAGGGAAGCTGGTAAATTAAGCGGCGGAATGCGGCAAAAACTTTCGCTTATCTGTGCATTACTGCACCGACCTGCGCTACTGATACTCGATGAGCCAACAACGGGTGTAGATCCGCTTAGCCGCCTGGAGTTGTGGGAGATACTAGATAGTATTAGAAAAGAGCAAGAGAGAGTAGTTTTAGTCAGCACTGCATATATGCAAGAGGCTGAAAAAATGGATAGAGTACTCCTTTTTGACGAAGGAGAGATAATTGCACGAGGCACTACGGAAGAGCTTATTAACTCTATTGCCCCTTATGTTTACAAAGAGAGTAATTGTAAAGATAGAAGTTGTATTAGCTTTAACAGAAGAACCTACTCTTTAGAAGAGCTCAGCGCACCCCACACCCAGCCGACACTAGAGGGGCTCTTTTTTGTAAATGCCTTGAAAAAAAACAAAACGCTGCCAAAAATAGAGAGTCTCAAAAGAAGTAAAAAGGTTGATTTGCCAGAAGTAGTGATGGAAGCGAAGGGTATTTGCAAATATTTTGGTAATTTTGTTGCCAATGACCATGTAGATATGCAGTTAAAACGGGGTGAAATATTGGGGCTTTTGGGTGCGAATGGAGCTGGAAAAACCACCTTTATCAAAATGCTGCTAGGTCTCTACCCTATTGATAAAGGGGAGCTGATCCTACTTGGCAAAGCGATACGAAGCGGGAGAGACAGGCAGTCGCTAAAGTCAAAAATTGGATATGTCAGTCAACACTTTGCACTCTATAAAGATATGACCGTAAGAGAAAATTTAATATATTTTGCCAATATGCATAAAATCCCTCTTGCCGTTGCGCTAGAGCGTATTGCCCAATATGCCAAAGAGCTTGGTTTTGAGCCCTATATGGATGAGCTGCCAAGCTCTTTACCCCTTGGGGTGAATCAGCGCTTTTCGATTGCAGCAGCTTTGTTACATGAGCCTCTTGTACTCTTTTTAGATGAGCCAACTTCGGGGGTAGATACAATAGCAAGAGCCCAATTTTGGGAGATACTGCAAAAGCTTAAAGAGGAGTGGGGAATCTCTATCCTTATAACAACCCACTACATGAGCGAAGCGGAGTATTGTGATAGAGTGGTGCTCTTAAAAGAGGGGAGAAAAATTGCAGACGATAGTGTAAAAGAACTCTATTCCATCCACCCTGATGCAGAGAGTTTCGAAGATATTTTTTTATCGTTTTACAGGGATGAGAAGTGAAGATAACCACAATAAAAGCCTATATGCTCAAAGAGTTTACAGAACTTTGGCGTACCCGTTTAATTTTTATGGTCTATCTAATGCCTACCATGGTTTTGCTGCTTTTTGGATATGGTATCCGCATGGGAGTGGAGCATGCGAGGCTTTTGATTATCGATAACGACCACAGTAAGTACTCTACGCAGTTAATCTCTAAATTTGAGCATACAAAATATTTTAATACAACACTTACTCAACTTAGCGAAAAAGAGGCTCTCCATCTTATAAAAAAGGCAAAAGTGGATGCGATTTTAATTATTCCAAGCTCTTTCGAAAAGCGACTGCTGCATGGACAAAAAAGCGAAATTGCTCTCTTTGTGGATGGGGCATTTCCTACCAGAGCTACAACAATAGAGAGCTATATCCAAGGAGTGGTATTAAATGCGGCAAGTGAAGTTTCGTATAAGAGCAAAGTAAGTGCTAAGGGAGTGATTACAATTAACCAGCGAACGCTCTTTAACCAGGCAATGCGTGACGAAGATGCCATAGTACCAGGGCTTATAGGTTTGGTACTTTTAGTCGCACCGGCAATTATTACCGCGCTGCTTATTGTAAAAGAGAAAGAGAAAGGAACAATCTTTAACTTTTACGCCTCTGCACTTAGCAAAGGCGAGTTTTTACTGGCAAAACTGCTGCCGGTTTTTCTGCTGCACTCTCTTAATATTTTTATCCTCTTTTTATGGGCGGTTTACCTCTTTAAAGTGCCGTTTCGCGGTAGCTTTTTGCTCTACTGGTTTACAAGCGAACTCTATATTTTAATTAGCCTCTCTATTGGTATGTTAATATCTGTTGTCACCAAAAGGCAGATTGTGGCTGTTGTTATGACAGTAGTTATTACCATTCTTCCAGGTTTTTTATACTCGGGAATGCTAATGCCAATCTCTTCGATGAAAGGAGAGTCCTATATCGAGGCGCACCTTTTCCCGGTAATGTACTATAACCATATACTTTATGATACTTTTTTAATCGGTCAGGGGCTTTCATCGGCAAAGATTATCTCTTATATTTTTATTCTTGTGGGATTCTTTATTGTTCTCTTTACAGTTGGCAGGCTCTTACTGAAAAAGGAGATGCGATAATGCATATATTTTTAAATGTACTTGGCAAAGAGCTTTTAGGGTTTTTTCGTTCGGTTATGCTTGTTGCTGTAATTATCTACTCTTTTACCTTTGATATCTCAATTGCAGGCTCTGGAATTCAGATAAAACCGCGCAATGTTGCAGTTGGATATGTGGATGAAACAGGTGGTGGTATTAGCCAAAAAATTCTTGCGAGGTTACATGCACCGGAGTTTAGAGAACCAAAGCGTTTTCTTTCGCAAAAGCAGCTGAGTCAGGCAATTTTTAATAAAGAGATAATGGTAGGTATAGTTTTTGACTCCGATTTCGAAAAAAACTACAGAGCAGGCAAAAAATCGCAGATAGATATGCTTTTGGATGCGACTGCCGCTTCGCAGAGCTTAACGACATTTTCCTATTTGCAAAATATTGTTTTGGAGTTTCAATCTATCAGCTTTCCGCTTGAGATTAAGTCGCATAAACTCTTTAACCAAAATGCAGACAACCACACCTTTATGGCACTTACAGAGCTTCTCTCTATTATTACCCTTTTGGTGGTAATTTTAACGGCAATTGTTTTTGTAAAAGAGAAAGAGGAGGGCACTTGGGATATTATGTTACTAATGCCGGTAAATCCAAAAATCACTATTCTGGCAAAAAGTTTCTCGCAAGTACTTATTGTGATGGCAGGAGTGGTTTTAGCGCTTGGTTTTGTACTATTTGGACAGTTTGATACACCACTTAATGGCTCTTTTTGGACATTTATGCTACTTACTTTTTTGTACGCCTTTTCGAGCGCCGGTATAGGGCTCTTTGTAGCTGCTGTATCTAAAGATGTAATGCAGGTCGCCCAACTCTCTATTGTGATAATGATGCCTCTTATATTTCTTAGTGGTGCGTGGACTCCTGTATATGCAATGCATCCATTTTTTCAAGTACTATCGCTATTTTCACCACTTCGCTACTATATAGAGGGGAGTGAAAGTATATTTTATAGAGGCACAGAGTTTATTGATTTGATTCCATACTTTGGAGGTGTATTAATTTTAGGAGTGCTCCTATACTGGTATGGATTTCAAAAGATAGGGAAACTCTTCTAAGTTCTGTATATACGGATTATATTTCAAAAATACATATTTTTAAAGAACTGTT
>JANTGQ010000132.1 GCA_024762845.1 Nitratifractor sp.
GTACCAAGAAGTAACCACGTACAAAGAGCAGAGCTTAGAAGAATGACAGTTGTTGAGTTTGCACCAAGTTCTGAGCAAGCTTTTGAATATAAAGAGTTAGCAAGAAAAATTATTGCAAATGACCTTAAAGTTATCCCAACTCCACTAGAGATGGATGACCTAGAAGACCTATTAATGGAATTTGGTTTAGAAGAAGAGGTAGAGGCTGACGCTGTTGGTAAAAAAGCAGAAGAAGCGTAAGTAAAATTTAAAAAAATATTAAAGGAGAGAATATGTTTATATGTGGTTATCATTTTCCTGCGAGCGAAGGAAACGATGTAGCGTTTGATAAAGTTATTGAAAAAGTAGAAGCTGGAGCTGGTGATGTAGCTGGTAAGACAGTTAAATTAACTGGCGAGACTCAAAAGGGTGAAGTATTAGTAGAAACTGAAGTGCCAGAAGGGACTTTTGCTCACAAAGCATTTATAGATTTCTATAACAATTCAGATATGGAAGGTGAAACTAAAATGATCTACTACACAAACAAGTATCAAATTAGTGAAATCTCTAAATCTGTAGATGGTGCAGCAACAGCTGAGCTTTGCAAACACCTTGATGATATGAACCTCTACAGAGTAACTGTAGCGTAAGTGTTAAAAAGGTAGC
Source organism: Nitratifractor sp. (assembly GCA_024762845.1). GTDB lineage: Bacteria > Campylobacterota > Campylobacteria > Campylobacterales > Sulfurovaceae > JAADEQ01. The sequence continues at coordinate 646 of JANTGQ010000132.1, forward strand.
CCTTGTGGGTTATCTTTACATCTTGTTCCCACTATGTTTGGGAATAGATATTCTATAAATATATATTCCCACACATAGCAAGGGAACAAGTTAAATAAATAAAAGGAGAGAAAATGTCAATAGAGAATTTAGAAGCTTTACAGAAAGAAGCTATTGAAGAGGTATTAGAGGTATATCCTGCAAAAGCCAAAAAAAACAGAGCAAAGCACTTAGGTGTTGATGCACCAGAGGGTGTAAAAGGTGCTTGTGACAAAACGAGAAGTAACAAACAGACAGTACCTGGTGTTATGAGCCAAAGAGGTTGTGCATATGCTGGATCAAAAGGTGTTGTTTGGGGACCAGTTAAAGATATGATTCATATCTCTCATGGACCTATTGGATGTGGTCAATATAGCCGTGCAGGTCGTAGAAACTACTATATTGGGACAACAGGTGTTGATACATTTGTAACAATGAACTTCTCTACAGACTTTACAGAGAAAGATATTGTATTTGGTGGAGATAAAAAACTAAAAAAAGCACTCGAAGAGATCGATGACCTATTCCCATTAAACAATGGTATTACAATTCAGTCTGAGTGTCCAATTGGTTTGATCGGTGATGATATTCAAGCCGTTGCTAAAGTGCATAAAAAAGAGAGCGATACACCAACTATAGCAGTTTCTTGCGAAGGTTTCCGTGGGGTATCTCAGTCACTTGGACACCACTTGGCAAATGACTCTATTAGAGATGAAATTATGCCAGATACAACTGCAAGAGGTGACTTTAAAGAGACAGACTATGATGTAGCTATTATTGGTGATTATAACATTGGTGGTGATGCATGGGCAACAAGAATTTTACTTGAAGAGATGGGTCTTAGAGTTGTAGCACAATGGTCTGGTGACTCAACATATAAAGAGATGGCTATTACACCAAAAGCAAAACTTAATCTACTTCACTGCTACAGAAGTATGAACTACATTAGTAGACATATGGAGCAAGAGTTTGGTATACCTTGGATGGAGTATAACTTCTTTGGACCATCAAATACAAATGAGTCTATAAGAAAAATCGCATCATTCTTTGATGAATCAATTCAAGAGAAAGCAGAAGCTGTAATTGCTAAATATACTAAAATGACTGATGAAGTTATTAAAAAGTATAAGCCAAAACTAGAGGGTAAAAAAGTAATGCTTTATGTTGGTGGTTTAAGACCAAGACACGTAATTGGGGCATACGAAGACCTCGGTATGGAAGTTATCGGTACAGGTTACGAATTTGGACATGGTGATGACTATAAACGTACCAAAGATGAGATTAAAAGAAGTACACTCATTTATGATGATGTAAATGAATATGAGTTAGAGAACTTTATCAAAAAATTACAACCAGATTTAGTTGGTGCAGGTGTAAAAGAGAAATATACATTCCAAAAAATGGGATTACCATTTAGACAAATGCACTCTTGGGATTATAGTGGTCCATACCATGGATATGATGCTTTTGCAATTTTTGCCAAAGATATGGATTTAGCAATAAACTCACCAGTATGGGATCACACAAAAGCCCCATGGGATACAAAAGAAGAAGTAGGAGCGTAGTATGCAAGATGTAGAAAATATTGTAAATGGACAAAAACTATTTTTAAAGCCTGAGTATCAAGAGACTTTAAAAAACAAAAAAGAGTTCGAGAGTGCAGCTGGTGCTGTTGACCCAGAGAAGGTAAAAGAGGTTGCCGAGTGGACAAAAACTTGGGACTATCGCGAAAAAAACTTGGCAAGAGAAGCAATTACTGTTAACCCTGCCAAAGCGTGCCAACCATTAGGTGCTATTATGGCTGGTCTTGGCTTTGAAAAAACTATGCCATATGTACACGGTAGCCATGGTTGTGTTGCATACTTTAGAAGTTACTTTACAAGACACTTTAAAGAGCCAACTCCATGTGTATCTGACTCTATGAGTGAGAGTGCTGCGGTATTTGGTGGTTTAGCAAATATGAAAGATGGTTTAAGAAACTGTAACGCTATGTATAAACCTGAACATATTTCTGTTAGTACTACCTGTATGGCAGAAGTTATTGGTGATGACCTTAATGCCTTTATTACAGGTGCGAGAGAAGATGCTGAGGGTGAGCTTGATGATTTACCAATCACTTATGCTCACACACCTTCATTTGTTGGTAGCCATATTACCGGTTATGACAATATGATGAAAGCGACACTAGAGCAACTAAATCCGACAAGAGCTGAAAAAGTTGTAGATGAAGAGAGAATCAACATTATCCCAGGGTTTGAGCCATATTTAGGTAGTTTAGCAGAAGTTAAAGAGATATCTAAAATGTTCAGCGACAAAATTATTATGATTGGTGACCACGAAGAGCAGTGGAATACAGGAGCTGGTGAGTATCATCTATATGCTGGCGGTACAAAACTAGAAGATGCAAAAACTGCAATCAATGCAGCTACAACTATATCTTTACAAAAGTACTCAACTGTTCAAACTGCAAAAACTATTAAAAACAAGTGGAAGCAAGGTTTTGAAACTTCTAACCCAATCGGTCTTTCAGGTACAGATGAGTTTGTTATGAAGTTAAGTGAACTTACAGGAAAAGAGGTTCCAGAAGAGCTTAAAGTACAACGTGCACAATTGGTAGATGCAATGCAAGATAGCTACCCATATATGCATGGTAAAAAATTCGCTATCTATGGTGACCCTGATTTCTTACTAGGTCTTGTAAGCTTTATTGTTGAAATGGGTGGAATCCCTACACATGTAGTATGCCATAATGCTCCTAGAAAAGGTTGGGAGAAAGATATGCAAGCTATCTTAGATAAATCTGACTGGTCAGAAGATTGTAATATCTGGGCTGGTAAAGACTTATGGCACCTAAGAAGTTTAATGTTTACTGAACCTGTTGACTTCTTAATTGGAAATGTTTATGGTAAAGAGCTCTACAGAGATACTGGAACTCCACTTATTAGAATTGGTTTCCCAATATTCGATAGACACCACCTCCATAGATACTCTATAAGCGGTTACAAAGGTGCTCTTAACCTATTAACTTGGATCACTAACGCAGTGCTAGACCAACTTGATGAAGAGACAAAAGGTATCGCCGAAACAGATTACTTCTTCGACTCTATTAGATAATCTTCGGCAGAGAGAGGAACCCTCTCTCCTACCCTACTTTTAAACACATTTATATTATTTCATCTGAATAAACCATACCTAGAGATAGCTCTACCTTAATTAAACATATTTCTAAATGCTTTTGCCCCATCTTTGCTTGACTCTACCTCTTCAGAGATATCTTGAAACGTAAATCGTAGTTTGCTTTGCTCTATTGTCTCTATCTCTTTTATTTTATTAATATTGAGCAAATAGGAGCGATGAATGCGTACAAACCCATACTTCATTAGTTTTTCTTCAAGGTCGGATATCTTTTTAGCATAATAAGAGAAGCCCTCTTTTGAACGAATCATCACTTCTGAGAGGTCAGCTTTAATGTAGTAAATCTCTTCAGGTTTGAGTAGATAGTAGTTCTCCCCTGCTTTGCTCATAATGCGAAAATCTTCACTCTTTTTCTCTTCAACTTTTACACGCTCAATTGTTGATGCCAACTGTTCTATACTAAAAGGTTTAACAAGATAACCCACAGCACCAATGTCAAATGCTTTGAGTGCATGTTCATCGTAAGCTGTTTGAAAAATGATTGCCAAGTTTTCTTGGTGATAGCGCAGTTCATACCCAAGTTCGAGTCCACTGCCACCTGGCATATTAATATCCAATAGCGCCAAGTCAAAGCTCTCGTTTTTAACAAGCTCCAGTGCGTTTTGTGCATTATCCGCCTCTGTTATATCTTCGTACCCCAGGGTTGTAAACATCCTTTTAAGACGACTGAGTGCCAACTCTTCATCATCAACGATTAATATTTTCATTACACTCTCCTAAATAGATAGTAAATGTAGGGGTCTCTTTATCTGTTATTTTAATAGTTCCCCTGCAAAGAATTTTAATACGCTGTGCAAGATTGCTAAGCCCTAT
>JANTGQ010000133.1 GCA_024762845.1 Nitratifractor sp.
AAGTGGCGTTGATTGAGGCAAATCTACTCTATGCCGACGTTATAAAAGCGGTCGATAAGTATGTAGGTAAAAAGCCCTCTGTTGGAACACTGAAGAATATCTACAATATTCCCCTCACTGTGCGCGAGAAGAAGGGACCTTTTAATGTTCTAGCAGCCTGTACACCAGCACATGCAGCGGTGCCAATAACTTGGCTTGCAACAGATGGTGGTGCAAAAAAAGAGAGTCAAAACTCAATGGCAAACCTAGTCTTTGATGATATGGCTCTTGAGTATAGGCTAAAAGATGCCAACACCCTCAAGGAGCTCTTGGTTGATGCGCTCAACTCCAAAGAGCTTGTGAATTTTAGTGAAAAAGCGAGACTCCAGCGAAAGAGCGGGTACTTTGGCTGGAGAGATTTTAGAAAAGTACTCGATGCCTATGCGATTAAAGAGGATGACAACCGCGTCTACAATGTAAACTGGAACTACTACTTCGCTTTTGGTAGAGAGTATAAAGCAATAGATGGAAACTTTTTAAGCTCTAAACTTATATCGATAATTTTTGGTATAGACCATCAGGTGGTGGAGGAGGACTTTAAGAGTGGAAACTTAATGGCATTCTTAGAGGAGAATGGTGCAGATGTGGAGCTTTACAAGACGCCACTTTTTGCAAAAGGTGCAGTTGTTGCGCTGCAGTGCAGTGTAAATTACAGTTTTGGAAAAGGGAGTTACTCCTTTAAATTTAACTATATCGACGGAAAGGTGGAAAGTTTTGAGTTTCTTCAATAGTAAAAACAGTTTACTTCTGCTGCACAAGAGCTTGGAGGGTGTGAAAAAGGCTGCCCGGTATGATCTGGTGCTCTCGCCACAGTTCTACATTGTAAAGCGAGAGACGGTTCCTGTAAAGTATAGCTTTCAGGCGAAGAAGCTAGCCCCATCTATTATGGATGATATGCTTCCGGCAGACTACGGTTATGAGTATGTAGTTAAAAAAGATGGCGATAGTTGGCTCTTTTTTGCATATGCACCAAAAGAGATAGAGGAGTTTTTACAAAACTGCTGCAATATTCCACCCCACCGTATAGGAAAAATATACTTTGCAGACCAGTTAAAAGAGGTACTGCAAAAGCTGCCTGTAGGGATTAATAACGACTACGCTTTAACACTTGTTGACGGTTTTGCTACGATTGTCCCTAGAAGTATGCTCCAGAGTGAAAAGTATGCAAAGTTTACCCCGAAACTTCGACCAAAACATAGTGTTAATTTTAAACAGACAAGTAAATTTGACAAAGAGAGTAAGCTTGAGAAGACAACTGCTATTGTAGCTGCCTTGCTCTTTTTGCTTGGAGTTTTTTTCTTTATCGACGGTTTTGGCTACAAAAGAGCAGCAGATAAAGAAGAGGCTAAACTTAACACCCTCTACGAAGAGTATCCGCAGCTACAGAGTAAGCTGGTTCGAGAGAGCATAAAAGAGAAGTATGAGAATATAGAGAAGAGACAACGCTCTATTAGACAACTGCTAGACAGTTTTAGCCAACTTACAAGTAAAAAGACTCTTATAGACAGACTGGAACTCAAACCTAAGAGCATAAGCGGACGCTTTTTGATAGACCCGGCTGAGAAAAAGAGAGTAATGAGTGTTGCAACTGGTGCAGATCTAAAGGTAAAAGAGGTGAATCCGGCAATTGTAGAGGTAGAGGGGGAGTTAAAATGAGCAAAAATAGAGTTGTAATCCTTTTGGCACTCCTGATACTTGCAGGAGGTATACTCTTTTTGATTTATGAGAAAAAGAGTTATATGCAAAGAGTAGCCCAAATTAAGCAAGAGAGAGCAGAGATAGAGAAAATTGCTACCCTTAAGAGTCTATGGGGTGCAAAAGGGATGCAGAAGAAGTTACATATTCTCTTTAAGCGAGTGCCAACTGCAAACCAGGAGCGCCTAAAGATAGAGCGTAATAAGGCGGATATTAAGATACACTCACTCAATGAGAAGCAGATTAACTATCTTCTGACAAAACTTGCTATGCTGCCGGTTTCGTTTAAAAAACTAAACATTACCCGAAGCGGAAGCTCATTTACACTGGAGGCACTATGCGTTTGGTAAAATATATACTACTTTTCCTCTTGACACTTCTTCTTGGTCTCTATATTTTTATGCCAAAAACTGCACTCTACTATAAAGCAGAGGAGTACCTTAAAAGCAAAAGTGTAGTAGTTGGAAATGAGGAGATAGAGTCTAATCTGCTTCGCTTTAAACTGCAGCACGCAGTTGTCTACTACCAGGGGGCAGATTTGGCACGTATCGAAGAGGTGCAGATAAAGCCATTTATTCTTGCAAACAGTGCAATACTCAAGAGTATAGAGCCTCTTGGAATTGCCAAGAAGTTTGGAAATTTAAGAGTAGAGCGCCTGGAGTTAAAAGAGTCAATATTTAAACCATTTTATATAAAGTTATATGCAACTGGAAGTTTTGGAAAAGCAGATGGCTATATTGACCTTAAAAGCCATCTTGTGCATATAGATTTACGAGAGCCTAAAGATATTGGGGCGATTAAAAAGCTACTGAAAAAAGGAGAGGAGGGGTGGTACTATGAGTCAAAATTCTAAAAAGTCTGCTTTGGGGACAGTTGCCGCTCTTCTTGCCGGGCTTGTTATTGCCAAAGGTTTGTGGAGTTTTGTAGAGTTTAAATATCTGCCAAAGCAGGGGGTAGAGGCTACACAGGAGTTTTCACTCAAGCCACTCTACTACCACTATAATCTGGCATCTAAAAAAGAGGTTTTAAAACCAATAGTACATAAACAGCCTCCAAAAAAGATAACTGCTCCAAAAATTTTGCAGAAAAAGGTGGAGCCCGAGAAGATAGACTCTTTTATCTTTAAGGGGCTCTATAACTCAAAAGAGAAAAAACTGATTGTTGTGGAGTATATTGGGAAAACCGCAGTTTTAGGTATTGGAGATGAGCTAGAGCACTATAAGCTCAAAGAGCTGCGTACTACAGTGGCTACATTTGTGAAAAATGGAAAAGAGTATACTCTAGATCTCTATAAGCCACGAGAGAAAAAGCCGGCACCGCTGGCGGCACCTAAAGCGGCGCAGCCAGCACCAGTAAAAGTTGCACCAAAACCTCAAAGTAAAGCAGCAGCCTTAGCTCCTACAAAAGATGGTGAGACAACGGTAATACCAAAAGATCTGTTTGATAGATATAGAAGCAACGTACGTCAGATACAAAAGAGTATCAATGCAGTACCAAATATGGTAAATGGACAAATTGAGGGCTTTAAAGTGAACTTTATAAAAAAAGGGAGCGATTTTGCCAAGTTGGGGATACAAAGAGGTGATATAATTACAGCAATCAATGGAGAGCCCTTGACGAATCTAAAAGTTCCAATAGAGTTTTTTAACAGTTTGGATACAATAACAGCAGCAACATTTACAATTAGAAGAGGAAATGAATTAAAGGAGTTAGAGTATGAAGTTCGTTAAAAAGATACTACTTATAGCACTATTTTTGGTAGCTACACTAAATGCAGAAGAGATGATAGATGCAAAATTTAACAATATGAATCTTGACCAGTTTGTAAAATTGGTTGGCAAGATTACAGAGAAGAATGTTCTCATAAACGGGCAACTCAACGGAAAGGTTGATTTTGTCTCGACCAAGAAGATTAAAAAGAGTTCGCTCTTCTCTTTGGCGAACTCTATTCTAGCTAGTAAAGGGTATGCGCTTGTGGACCATGGTGACTTTTTAGAGGTTGTTAAAGCAAGTGACGCTGCAAGTTCTGGTTTGGAGGTTACTAAAAAGGTCTCTGGCAAACTAATGAAGACAGTGCTCTTTCCTCTCAAATACTCTAATGCTGCTGTAATTCGTGCAAAAATAAAGCCACTCCTTGGAAGAAACGCTAAAGTTATCTCTTTTAAAGCAAACAATATGATTGCAGTTACTACATACCCAAAACAACTACAGACTGTGAAAAAACTTATTGAAGAGATAGAGACAAATGCCAGAAAAGGGACAACGATTATTAAGCTCAAGCGTGCAGCTGTAAAAGATGTCTACCAGAATGTGCAGAATATGTCTAAGCTACTCTTTCCGCAAACGATTAGCAGCGAAAAGGTTGGCGTATTAAAAGATGAGACAACAAATGCACTTATTATGGTTGGGAAAAAAGAGAATGTAGATAAACTCCTTCGGTATGTGAAGCGGCTCGATGTACGCGGTGAGTCGGTTTCGCAAAAAATGTATGTCTTGCCTCTGCAGAACTCTAATGTAGAAGAGATGGAGAAAATTTTAGGAAAACTTGTCGCACAGATGAACAATATAGCACCAACAGCAAGCCCTATAAAAGCTGCAGCTGCTAAAAATAGTGCTAATAAAAACACAAAAGCGATGGTTGTTGGAGATAAAGAGAGAAATGCACTTATTGTTTTGGCCACACCTGAGCAGATAAAAAATATTCGAGCAGTAATTAGACGAATAGATGTAGCAAAACCGCAAGTTTATGTAAAAGCAAAAATTATCGAGATTAACCTGCAAAAGGCTAAAAATGTTGG
>JANTGQ010000134.1 GCA_024762845.1 Nitratifractor sp.
TGCTAGACCCAGCACTCTTAAGAGCTGGACGTTTTGATAGACAGGTTTTGGTTGACAAACCTGACTACGAGGGTCGTTTGGCAATTTTAAAAATACATTCTCAAGATGTAAAACTCTCTAAAAGTGTTAATATGGAAGAGATTGCAAAAGCTACAGCTGGGCTTGCAGGTGCGGATTTGGCAAATATAATTAATGAAGCTGCACTTCTTGCTGGTAGACAAAATAAAAAGCATATTGAACAGAAAGATTTAATGGAAGCAATCGAAAGAGCATTTGTTGGTTTGGAGAAGAAAAACCGTAAAATCAATGAATTAGAAAAAAAGATTGTTTCGTACCATGAGAGTGGACATGCACTCATGGCAGAGCTTACAGTTGGCGCAACGCGCGTTACAAAGGTATCTATTATTCCTAGAGGATTGGGTGCATTAGGGTATACGCTCCACCTACCTGATGAGGAGAATCGCTTCTTAAAACAGAAACATGAACTGATGGCGGAGATTGATGTTCTCTTAGGCGGTAGAGCAGCCGAAGATGTGTTTGTTGGCGATATCTCAACAGGTGCAGGTAATGACTTGCAAAGAGCAACAGATATTTTACGTGATATGATTACCAAGTATGGTATGAGTGACGTAGCAGGCTTAATGGTGCTCGAAACAAATAGTGGAGGTGCTTTCTTGGGTGGTGGTCAAGTTGTAAAAGACTACAGCGAAAAGATGGCAGAAGCTATTGATGAAACTATTAAGAACATACTAGATAACCGATACGCATTTGTAAAAGATACACTTAACGAATACTCTGATGCTATTGAAAATATGACCGCTGAACTATTAGAGAAAGAGGTTATTGAAGGAAGTAAAGTCCAAGAGATTATTCAAGAGTTTGAAGAGAAGAGCGGTAAAGAGTCTCGATTAGCTCATGTTGCTAAAAAGAGTGAAGAGTAAGTAGCAACTTAAAGTTGCAAAGAAAACACCAAGAGAGAAGCTTCTCTCTTAGTTAACTGCTAATATAGTCCGTGCTTCCCATTATCAAGTTTTGTTAAAACTCGTAAATTTTCATCGATATCATAGAATACAAAGAAATTTTCACCTGACTCATCAAGCATCTCTTTTGCCTCCTCGAAATCTAAAGGTTTGTAGAGTTTTGGCTCTAATGCAATGATATCATCCTCTTCTACTTCTGCCATAATATCGTTGTCACCTGTGATTTCAAGATTTTTAATGCTGCCGTTATTATTATCTTTTATCTTATCAGCATATCTGCGTAGATTCTTTTTTGCACGCTCTAATGCAATGTCGATTGCAGCATAGAGATCTTTCTCTTTTTGCGTAATCACAACTGTGTGCTTATCTTTTACATTAATTACATATTCAGCGATAAACATACCTTTTTTGTCTTCGGAAACTACAATATTTGCAGAGATAATATCTAGATTATACTTCTTTATTGCCTCAAAGGCTGACTCTGCATAATTTTTTATGGCCTCACTTAGCTCTATGTTTTTTCCAACAATACTTGTGTTCATACTCTATCCTTTATTTAACCTGAATGTTGCATTAGCAATTATAGAAGTCGCATCAGTCATTGTACTATGGACATTCACAAAAACCATCGCTTGACCTACGGGTGAACCTCAAGTTTTTTGCTAACACCTACAGAACAGGCGTTTGATGCTTTTCTAGCAATTCTAATACAAAATCCGGGTTTATTATTAGTCTTGCATTTTTATTATAACTTAAAATAAAATTAAAGTAAATAGTTTCTTTAATTTTTCTTAAATTTAGCATATTAAAAGTGTTGAATGGGAAGATAAACTCCAAGGTTATAAGCAGTGAATGTACTAGAGATACTCTATATATGTATCCATAGATTGTGGATGGTTATAAGCAGTAGTGTAAATAGAGCAAGCAGTAGGGCAAATCTGATTGTCTCTTTTAAGTTTATAATTTGTACCATTTTATCTACCCCAAAGTGTTTTATTGTCAAGTAGAAACTTACAAATCCGGTAATTGAACCAGCAAGTGCAAGCCCCATTGCACCCATTGGTTTAATGAGAGAAATAGCAAAGATAGCATAGACAATTAAAGAGAGAGTAGCAATTTTTGCAGCTTTTGCCTGTTGGTGATTTGCGTAAAGCCATAGAGCAAAGAGCTTATTGAGCCCATACGGGATAAGCCCAATCATATACATAGTTAAAACATCAGCAACAATATATGTGTTCTCTCTTGTAAAGGCTCCACGTTCAAATAGAAGCCATATAATTTCGTTTGAGAATACAATGCCACCTACTACTGAGGCTGTTAACAGATATAGCAGTATCCAAAAACCTCTTTTAAACTCTACTATAGCACTCTCTATCTCTTTTGCTTTAATTTTTTTAGAGACAGTAGGAAAGATAGCAATCGAGAGGGCTATGGCAAAGAATGCCAATGGTAGCTGAAAGATACGGTTGGCATAGTAGAGAGAGCTAATAGAACCCGCAGCCAAAAAAGATGCAAGCCAGGTATCTAAAAAAGACATAACCTGCAGTGTCGAGTTCCCCCAGATTGCTGGGAAAAAATTAGCAAAGAAGCGTTGTGTATCTGCCTTAACACGCTCTTTTTTTTGTTTAATATTACTTATACCATAACGAAAAAGCTTTAAAAGTCTAAATCGCTTTGCTACTATAATATGTAACAGTAACTGCAGCAAACCACCTGCCAATACTCCGTAACTGAGTGCTAAAATTATCTGCTCTTTTGAACTATCTTTGTATAAAAGCATAGAAACTATCATTGCAATATTAAGTAGTGTGGTTGCAAAGGCAGTTGTGGCGAAGTGCTCTTTGTACTGCAAAAGTGCACCTAAATAAGTGACCATAAAGATAAGCGGCAGGTACCAAAACTGTATTGCTACATATTTTGCAGTGAGTGTAAGGGTCTCTTTGTCAAAACCAGGAGCTAGTATTGCACTAACTTGATAGGAGAAGATATTGATGAGCAAAGAGAGAATAAGAATGACACCAAGGAGTGTTGCGATTATCTTAACTGAAAATATTGTTTTATATCTTGCTGCAATAAAAGAGGGGATAAAGCTTTGACTAAAAGCACCCTCTGCAAAGATACGACGAAAGAGATTAGGGAGCTTAAAAGCAACTGCAAAGATGTCGCTATAGATGTTGGCACCTAAAACCGATGCCATTATTAAATCTCTCAGAAAGCCAAAGATTCTCGAAAAAAGAATACCACCACTATTGGAAAAAATAGCTTTTATTCGCATATTATATCTTTTTGCAAGAATTATAACTATAAAATACTAAAAAAATTAGGATTAATTAATGATAGTAGCAATTGAAGGAGATGTAGTCTATAAAGAGCCGACACTTCTGCACCTTTTTGTCTATGGATTAACATACGAAGTGCATATATCGGTAAATACATCGTCTGTTATTAATGAGAAAAAAGCAAAACTCTTTACAACCCAGATTTTAAGAGAAGATACAGATACACTCTACGGCTTTGCACATAAAGACGAGAAGAGAATGTTTGATACACTGCTAAAAATCAATGGCGTTGGTCCAAAAGTGGCGCTGGCAGTCTGCTCTACTTTTACACCGGAGACCTTCGCAAAGATTGTAAGTGCAAAAGATGTAGCAATGTTAAAACGTGTTCCAGGTATTGGACCCAAAGCTGCAAGTAGAATTTTGGTTGAATTGGCAGATTTTATAGTGCAAGGAGAAGAAGAGGGCAGCAGTGACTCGGCACAATTAGAAGCAGCGCTGGCACTAGAGTCGCTTGGCTTTAAAAAAGATGCTATTAAAAAGGCGCTCAGCGGAGAGAGTGGAGATGTTGGGACACTTGTAAAAATTGGACTTAAGAAGATGCAGAGACTTTGATGCCAAAAGATGCCAAACAAAAAGAGTATGAAAATATTGTAATAGGAGCAGGTGCCTCAGGTTTGATGTTTGCAGCTCATATTACAAATAAAAAAGAGACGCTGCTTATAGAGGGAAACAGTAAGGTTGGTGTAAAGATAGAGATATCTGGCGGCGGTAGATGCAACTTTACGAATAAGAGGATTGATCTATCCGACTACCTTGCAGATAAATTTTTTATAGAAGAGACTCTATGGCAATACAGTAATAGTTGGCTTATAGAGTGGTTTAAAAGTAGGGGGCTTGAATATACGCTCAAAAATGGGAGGGAGTATTTTTCTAAAAAGAGTTCTCAGGAGCTGCTAGCTATCTTGAAAAGAGAGATTAGAGGTGTTACTCTAATCAATAATTGCAGGGTAAAGTTTGCTCGCAAAGAGGGCGAGAGCTTTGTTGTAGAGACAAATAAAGGGCGTTTTATTGCCAAGCGCCTTATAGTTGCCAGCGGAGGTTTAAGTTTTCCAAAGCTGGGAGCGAGTGATATAGGGTATGAGATTGCAAAAAACTTTGATCACACTATTGCCCCTACAAAAGCAGCACTTGTAGGATTTACTCTGCAGCCGCAAGATGCCTTTTTTAAAGCGTTAAGTGGTGTAAGTGTAGAAGCGAAGGTT
>JANTGQ010000135.1 GCA_024762845.1 Nitratifractor sp.
AGGAGTTCCAAAAAGAGGTACACACATACTCCCCTGCTTTCAAAGAAGAGGAGCTCGAAGAGATAGCTAAAATCTCAAACCATTTACTCTTTAACTCTGCGCACCAATTGCAAGAGTTTGCAAACAAAGCAAAAGAGATAAACCCTAAAATATCCCTTGGCTTACGCGTAAACCCCGAAACCTCAGTTGCACCGGCAGAAATCTATAACCCGTGCGGAGTCTACTCGAGACTAGGTATAAAAGCAGATGATTTTAAAGAGGAGTTTTTAGAACAGATAGATGGTCTGCACTTCCACGCCCTCTGCGAAGAAGATTCAAACTCTTTAGAAAAAGTCTTACAAGCTTTCGAAGAGAAATTTGGCAAATATCTAAACCAACTTAGATGGGTCAACTTTGGTGGCGGTCACCACATTACCAAAAAAGGCTACAATATCGATTTACTCACTATCCTTTTGCAAAATTTCCAAAAAAAGTACCCTCATCTTCAAATATACCTCGAACCTGGCGAAGCGGTAGGTTGGCAAACCGGCTCACTCATAGCAACAGTTTTAGATATCGTCCATAATGGCGTAGATATAGCAATTTTAGATACCTCCGCCGAAGCACATATGCCAGATACAATCATTATGCCTTACCGTGCAGAGGTGCGCGGAGCAAAAGAGCCAAACACCCTCCCCTACACCTACCGCCTTGCAGGAAACACCTGCTTAGCCGGCGATATTATGGGCGATTACAGCTTTAACTCACCTCTTAAAAGGGGAGATAAAATAATCTTCGAAGACCAAATGCACTACACAATGGTCAAAGCTACTACATTTAATGGCATTAAACTCCCATCAATTGCAATACTAAAAGAGAATAGCACGGTAGAAGTTCTAAGAGAGTTTGGCTACGAAGATTTTAAAAATAGACTCTCATAAGAAAGTCAAACCAAAATTAGGCTGTGGAACAACTTGGAGTAGTGTTTTTAGGCATGTTAAAGTAACTTTACAACAAGGCTCTTTAGTTTTTACGTCTAAAGATAGAGCTTCTAAAAATTATAGTTCTTTCACAGCCTCACAATTTACGGTTAAGGCTTCATAGCAATATAATTCATAAATCGCCCCCTACAACCACTCTCTTTGCGGTAACTAAAAAAACGCTCTGTGCTACAGCCAGTACAAATGTCACTCACTTCAATATTCTCTTTCTTAAAGCCCATCTCCAAAAGCCGAAGATAGTTAACTTCTGCATTGTCAAACATATACTTACCATTGCTTTTTTTAGTAAAAGAGCTTGGATACTTTTTAAAATGCTCTACAACTTCACTGCCAACTTCATAACAGCACTCTCGAATCCCAGGGGTAATTGCACAAAGAGTCCGCTCTGCTTTCGCACCATGCTTTTGCATCGTCTCAAAGAGATTTTTGGCAATATTTTGTGCCGTTCCCCGCCAACCAGAGTGTGCAGCACCTATTACACCTGCCTCTTTATCGTACATCAACAGACTCAGGCAATCTGCACCTAAAGTTGCCAGTACAACTCCTTTTTGAGTAGTTACAATACCATCAGCCTCGATATCACTCTCTAACCAGCCCGAAAAAGACTTATATTCACTAATATCAATAACTTTATCGCTATGTATCTGATAAAAAGAGACAAGACCATACTCTTCTGGAAATGCTTCTCTAAAAATTTCTCGATTACTTTTTATCTTCTCTTTATCATCACCAGCATATAAAGAGAGCGAAAAATCATAAAAAAATCTATCATCTTTCTGAGTAGAGCCTGCAATTATTGACTCACCTTGCTCAAAGATGTCATATATATTCCATTTTTCCATTAATTATACTTTTTTAGATATAATCTTATCACAGAAAAATAAAGGTAGTGCGCTTTGCCGGTCAGTAAAATAATAATAGATTACTTTGTACAAATTACTAAAAATTTTAACTATATTCTTATTTTGCAAATACTCCCTTTACTCTTTATCTCCTCAACTCTTATAGAAGAGATAAACCCGTCCTTGTTTCACAAACAGATGGCATACTACACCCTATCAGCCATAGTCTTTATTATCGCAGCCTATATCCCCTGGAAGTATGTTCTTTGGCTCTTTGCTCCATTTACTTATATTGTTAACATTGTTCTATTGCTTGCTGTAGATATTGCCGGCAAAACAATTCTGGGTGCAAAAAGATGGCTTGTTATACCAGGACTTGGGACCATACAACCCTCAGAGTTTGCAAAACTAAGCATCGTGCTCTTTCTGGCTTTTTTAATATCCAAATACCCTCCTAAAGAGCGCGGTTATGGGTTGTTACCACTTCTAGGGCTCACTCTTGTTATTGTTGTCCCATCGATTTTAATACTTAAAGAGCCAGACTTAGGAACGACACTACTTCTCCTTTTAGGTGCTTTTGGGGCTCTTTTTATAGTTGGAATAAATTGGCGCATCACAGTCACAGTAGTCGCTCTGCTTGCTTTTTTAGTACCAACAACATACAACTATATTCTCAAACCTTACCAAAAAAAGAGAATCGAAGACTTTTTGGGAAAACCAAGCTATCAGGTACAACAGGCACTCATCGCAATTGGCTCAGGTGGTATAGAAGGTAAACCTAAAGACGAAGCCACACAAACACAACTTAAATTCCTTCCCGTATCTAGCACCGACTTTATCTTCGCCTACCTAGGAGAGAGATATGGCTTCAAGGGGATGGTAATTGTAGTAGTACTCTATATTCTACTTATCTTACACCTACTCCTAATATCAAAAATATATAGCAAAGATTACGAGGTTTTAACAATATCGAGTGCTCTCTCTATCCTCTTTTTTGTCTATATGGGAGTAAATATCTATATGGTAATTGGTATGGCACCAGTTGTAGGTGCACCTCTACCTATGTTTAGCCATGGTGGAACCTCATTTATAATTTTTGCATTTTTATTCGGAATTTTAGAAAATTTAATCTCTTTTAAAGCTTATAAGCCGTATACTTCCGACACCAAAATTGAGATGATAAAAACAGAGTCTTAATTAAGGTCAATTTTTACTTCTTAGAGGGTCTTTAGCTCAGTTGGTTAGAGCTCTCGGCTCATAACCGAGCGGTCCCGAGTTCGAGTCTCGGAGGACCCACCACTTTAAGTTTCACGATAAATCCATTTTTTACAATTAGAATATCTCTTTTATTAACGGTCTTATATTATATTTTTTTTCATGCTCATTTACATTTGTTTACAATGTATTCACACTCTATTCATACTCTTTTAGTAAGATTCTATGCAGAGATACATAGTTAGCATTATCTAAATTTTCATAGATATATGATTCTATTAGATAATTTATATTGAACTTCTCTTATGTCTCTATACAACTTAACCAAAGGATAATAATGAACAAAATCTACACAATCTCACTTCTTGCAGCAACAGCTTTAACAATAGTAGGATGCGGAGGTAGTTCCAGTGGCAGTAGTAACGGCAACTATGCTGATGCCAATTACGCTATGGAAAATCTTCCAAACAGTGTTACAGATGCCATTGCAGCACCAAAATCTACTCTCTCTCAACCATTAAAGGACTCTATTACATATATGTATAATGAGGAAAAACTGGCAAAAGATATCTACTTAGATGTGTACGCAATTCAAAATGTACAGCAACTCAACAATATTGCAAGCAAATCAGAAGTTAAACACGAAGAAGCAGTAGACAAAATAGCCAAAAAATATAATTTAGACTTAACAACTTATCCAAACACAGATATACCATATGAAATAGCTATCAAAGGCTATAACAGTGGAGAATACAGTGTCCCAAAAATCACCAGCCTCTATAATACACTCTACGAAAAAGGCATACAATCAAAAAAAGATGCACTTGAAGTTGGATGCATTGTTGAAGTTACCGATATAAATGATCTAAACACCTACATAAGCCAATCTATAGCTTCAAATGCAGATGATGTAACAACAGTTTTTAACTTTTTAAGAGATGGGAGCTATAAACACTACTGGGCATTTGACAAAGGATTAAAAAATATGGGCGTTAGTGACGGTTGCTGTACACTTGGAGCAGACTATTGCCATAATGAATACCCTCAATAGTTAATTGAGGTGGTATCAATAATTTTGTCACGATTAGGGTAAAAATGTACACACATTAGTGGGTAAATCTACTCTTATAGCTACATTTTTGGCAAAGCTCCTCTTTAGCTATCCCTTTTTGAAAGGATTCTTTTATTGCAACTGCTCTTTTGCTATTTAGAATCGTTCTTAAACTCTCGCTATTTAAATCACCAAGATTTATAATACCCTCACCATCCAAACAGCAAGGGACAACACGACCACTAGAGAGTATAGCGATATGAGAGCTTAACCCATGGCAGGTGCCATCTCCATAGACCCTGTTTTCCAAACTTGGCCACTCAAAATAGTTATCGAAATGAAGGAGTGTCTTATACTCTAAACGAATACTCTTGGGACGACTCTTATATATATCTTCTATAT
>JANTGQ010000136.1 GCA_024762845.1 Nitratifractor sp.
CCGAAGCAAAAGAGGCAAAGGCAAACGGCGCTATTGGCTACTGCCTCGTAACTGCTGGTAAAGGGCTAGACAACAGTAAATGCGAAAAGGTTGCAAAAATAGCAACTGCCGTAAAAGATGCAGTAGATGGCTTAAACCTTATCGCCTGCAACGGTACAGCAAGCCAAGAGCAACTAGCATATCTTAAGAGCCATGGAGTCGACAGCTACAACCACAACCTAGAGAGCTCTAAAGAGTACTACCCAAAAATATGCACCACACACAGTTGGCAAGAGCGCTACGAGACGGTAGAAAATGCTAAACAAGCTGGTTTAAAAGTCTGTAGCGGCGGTATTTTTGGAATGGGCGAGAGCCAAGCCGATAGAGAGAGCCTTATAGAGTCTATTATATCGCTAGAGCCCGAATCTATACCTATTAACTTTTTTATTCCAAACCCATCGCTACCACTCAAAGAGCGCAATATAGACTACAGCGAAGCTTTAGAGATTATTGCCACACTTCGCAAGCGACTGCCCGACACCCGTATAATGGTAGCCGGTGGACGAGAACATATTTTCCAAAGCGAAGAGCAAGAGCTTGCAATGTTCAAAGCCGGTGCAAATGCAATTGTAATTGGTAACTACCTTACAACAAAGGGTCTGCAGCCAGAACTCGATAGAGAACGACTCAAGAGACTTGGCTTAGAGGTAGCAAAAAACTGCAATGACAAGTGATATCTACCTAATAATCACCCTGGCACTCGTATTGTGGCTCTCGCCATTTATCGCAAGAGTGGCGCGCATACCAATACCCGCTGCCGAGATACTCATTGGCTCTATACTAGCCACTATTGGTATTATCCATAAAAACCACTACTTCGAACTTGTTGCAGAGGTTGGTTTTTTATACCTCATGTTTCTAGCCGGGCTCGAGGTCAATCTAGACAAAATACTTAAATCCCCGCTCTCCCTTATTAAGCGTGGACTGCTTTTTGTTGCACTGTTGGGTATACTCTCAGCTGTAATTGGAACAGCACTTGGTTTGAATATTATCTTTATTATCTCCCTTCCACTTATCTCTATTGGACTACTCGCAAGCCTCTCGAAAACGTATGGCAAAGAGAGTAAATGGCTCGAACTTGCCTTTACAGTCGGAGTAATGGGCGAAGTTGCAAGTATCATTGCTCTCACCGTTCTCGATGCCGCAAGCGAAGTTGGCTTTGGTCTTGACTTGGCTAAAAAACTCTCGATACTCTTTGCCTTTATTCTCTTGATAATAGCACTCTACAAAGCCCTAGACCTCCTCTTTTGGTGGGCACCTGAACTAAAAGATAAACTCATGCCCCACAACGATACCGAAGATCAAGACATCCGCCTAAGCATGGCACTCTTTTTCCTCTTTATCGTCGTTATGATAGCCTTGCATCTAGAGCTCGCCCTTGGTACCTTTATCGCCGGCGTAGCAATTAGTGCCTTCTTCCAACACAAACACGAACTCGAAGAGGATCTAGGAAGTTTTGGATTTGGCTTTTTGGTACCACTATTTTTTATCCACGTAGGGAGCACTTTCGATTTAACAGCAGTCAAACTGCCAGGCGTTGTAAGCGGCGCACTAATTATTGTAGGACTCTCACTCCTTATTAAAATTATCGCAACATTTGTACTCAAAAAGTACCTAAACACCATAGAGATTATATTAACAGCCCTTTCGCTCTCTATGCCACTCACACTTTTGGTAGCCGTCGCAACAATCGGCTACCACACAAAGTATATAACACTCATCGACTACTACTCTCTTATACTAGCCGCTATCTTAGAGATTCTAATAGGAATGAGCGCAATTAGAGTATTAGCTCGAAAAGCTACAGCGGCACACAAAGAGAGTGTGACACACTAAAAATTGAGTAGAAATCACACTATCTGCATCAGCTACAAGAGATATGCAGTTTTCCAAGTAGATCTTTCGCTCAGCTCAAGATAACGGTAAAAACAGACCCGAAAAATACCCAACCCAGTCATTCTGAACGAATGTGAAGAATCTCTTGTTTAAACCCGGATTTTGCAATAGAATTGCTTGAAATCTACCAAACGCTTGTGCTGTAGGTATTTGCGGAATACTGTGTAAGTGTGGATTTTCAAGGCTCTAAGGTGCATCCTTAGCTGCATCGACAGTTTCTCCGTAAGTGCTTACAGTGCAATGGTTTGTGTAGAGTTCTGCAATCTCTAGTGCAAAACCCGGGTTTATGCTCCTCGCTACCATGGTCTATAGAAGAAGTTGACTACTAACATAAAAATACCTCTTAAAATCGCATCCGCATAAGTGCTTCTAGCTTAACTTTTTTACCAAGTTTCTCTTCTATTTTGGCTTTTAGTTTTCTAATTTCTTGGTTGCTAAGTGTTTTATTGAGCAGTAGCTCACACTTAATCACTTCTGTTTTATGGTCTCTTGTTAAGGAGACATTTTGTAGGGTTATCTCTTTGCTCTCTACCCTAAAAGTAGTGTTTTCCAAACTACTGATGATTTTTGCATTCTGAACCATGGTTACAAATGAGTCAAAAAGGGGTATGGTAATCAACAAAGAGATAACCAAGGTATAAAAAAGTCCTTTTTTTGCCCGTTTCATCGGAGAAAAACCCTGCATAAAAAAGAGCACCGATGCAGCAAAAATAATGCCAACCAAGTTGGTTAAAAAGAGTAAAAAAGCTTGGTAAAGCATCACAAAATCACCCCAGCCCAAACCAATTCCAGCCGTGGCGATAGGGGGTACAAGTGCTACAGCTATGGCGACACCTGCTAATGTTCCTGCTATTTTAGTATTGTTTTTAACATAGGCAGCTGCCACCCCTGAAACAATAGCAACAATCATATCTAAAATAGAGGGTTTAATACGCCCTGCCATCTCTTGGGTCATGTGTTCAAAAGGGAGTATCCACGCTATTAGTGCAGAGGTCAACAGGGTAACTAACACACCAATACCTATACTTTTTAAACTCTCCAGTGATAGTGTTGCATCTTCTCGTAATAAGCCCATAGAAAAAGCGACAATAGGCTGCATAAGCGGAGCCAAAAGCATCGCACCAATAACTACAGATGCACTGTTGAGATAGAGACCAACCGTTACAAGAATGGTACTGAGCAACATTAACATTACAAAACTTGAACTCGCTCTCCCCTCATCACGAAGGGTTGCGAATAGTGTTCGGTATTGCTCCTCTCCTGCATGGGTAAAAAAAGGGAGTCTTTTTTGCAGATAATTCATATTTTCATTGCTATGTACCAACTTATCGGTTTTAACAGTCTCTTTATTATTTATCTTTTGAGGTGCATTTTTCCAAAAAGCATCGGGCAGTGAGATTTTTAAAGCCTTGGGTTTAACCATAAACTCAACAGGAGTTGTTCCTGCCTCTTTGCCATCGACCATTAAAGGAAGAGGCACCTTACTCTCCAAGGTGAGCTGTTTGCTTTTAATATAACCAATAGAGTTAGGAATGGTTGATTTTTTATTTCTGCCAAATATAGCCTTTGCCATAAGTTGCAGATACTCAACAATAGAGTTGGGAGATATAATAAGGGCATCGAGTTTAGAGTCGTTGGTAGAGACAGTTGTATTAATGAGTTTAGAGGCACAGGTTTTATTGTAATGCTCTATAACCACCACACCTGTAGCCACCGTCTCAACGGTTTGTGATTTGTTTGTTTGGAGCTTCACTTTGGTGTGCTTCATCAATTTTACTTTAAGATACGCCTGATAGAGCAGTATTAAACGCTCTTTTATACTCTTGTTTCGATATTTACTAATACGATAACTTAAAGGTGGCGCATCTCCTGCCAGTGCAGTATGTAATACAACCTGTTCATTCGCATAGAGAATATCCATTGGTTTTGCTTCACTGTTTAGGGCGACTTTTAGATTTTCAGAGAGGTTTTTAGAGAGTGAAAAAGAGTCTTGCAGAGTAACTTGAGAAGCATCAGGAATAAGAGCAACTTCAAAACCCTCAACAATGGCACGCGAAAAAATAGCTTTTATCTCATCTATATCACCAGCGACCAAGACTTTGTCATACTCCATTTTTGTATGCATAAATGTCTCATAGTCTAGATGCTTTAGTGATGAAGAGAGGCTATTTTGTTTAACCTCTTCAATAATTGATTGAGATGCTTTACCATAAACAAAAACTATTTTTTGCATCTTCTTATCCTCGGCTTTATGGAAAAACTCTTCTCTCTTTATCATCTAGTTGGACTTCGCCACAAACCGAAGCCAAAAGTAGCCAAACAGGCCTGCAAAGAGTGAGGCAGTTAAAATTCCTACTTTGGCTTGAAATATAAGCTCTGGAGTGTTTACAAATGCCAAATCTGCCACAAAAATAGACATGGTAAATCCGATACCTCCTAAAAATGCCACACCAAAAATTTGATTCATACTGCTGCCTTGCGGAAGTGTTGCAATTCTCATTTTAATCGCCAACCAAGCCACACCAAAGATTCCCAGAACTTTTCC
>JANTGQ010000137.1 GCA_024762845.1 Nitratifractor sp.
TGTATTTTTAAAATTGCCAAACGACCCTCGTAGTCAGGTTTGTCAACCAAAACCTGTCTATCAAAACGTCCAGCTCTTAAGAGTGCTGGGTCTAGCACCTCTGGTCTGTTTGTAGCTGCCAAAACAATAACAGGTGTATCTGTTCCAAAACCATCCATCTCTGCTAAAAGTTGGTTGAGTGTCTGCTCTCTCTCATCATTCCCGCCCATTGGACCACCAGAGTTTCTGCTTTTACCGATTGCATCTATCTCATCAATAAATATAATCGCTGGTGCCTCTTTTTTTGCCTGTTCGAACAAGTCTCTTACACGGCTTGCACCAACACCTACAAACATCTCAATAAAACTAGACCCACTCACAGAGAAGAAAGGTACACTAGCCTCTCCTGCAACAGCTTTTGCCAAAAGTGTTTTACCAGTACCTGGAGGGCCCACGAGTAATACACCTTTAGGAATCTTTGCCCCAAGTTCAATATAGCGCTCCGGGTACTTTAGAAAGTCTACTATCTCTTTGACTTCATCTTTTGCCTCATCAACACCTGCTACATCGTCAAACTTCACATCAGGTTTTTCTGAATTAATAAGTTTTCCAGCTTTTCCAACACCGAGTATTCCTCCACCAACACCTTTAGACATCCTTTTAGCCAAAAATATCCAAATACCGAAGAAGAGAAGTATAGGCAAAATTGAGCTAAGCAAGTCTGCCATCAATCCCCCGCCCATGACACCAATATACTTTACATTGTGTTTATCCAATAGAGGCACAAAAGTAGGGTCGCTTGCAGGTATCTTCTCTGCGACAAATCTTGTTTGACCTGCAACTCCATTACCAATTGCCTCTATAACTGTAGGAGTTATCTTTAACTCTTTAATCTTATCACTCTTTACCAACTCTTTTATTTCAGAGTAGCTCACTTTTTTTGTCTGAACAGCTGCACTGTTTGTAGTGTTAAAAGTACCCATACTCTCACTATTACCTATAAATAGTTTAAAAATCACTATTACCACAACCGAAAAAATTGCAAATGCAATTAATGGATTATCTTTAAAAAAATTGTTATCATTTTTATTATTCTGATCTGACACTGTTACCCTTTATACTGAATTGTTACCCACTCATCTCTCTGAATACGGTTTACTATCTCCATATCAGAAAATGCATCTGTAACTATACGTTCTTTTTTATCTAAAATTCCTGAAACTATCAAGTTTCCACTGCTTTTTACCCTAGACTTTAATTCGGGTGCTATCATTTTTAACACATCAGCAATTATATTTGCTACGACAACATCATACTCTTTCTCACTTTTATTCGCAGAGCCTTCCCATATATCATTAAAACTTGCATCATTGAGCTCAAAATTCTCTTTCGCACTATCAACCGCTAATGGGTCTGTATCGCATAAGTCAACCACTGCCCCTTTAAAACGTGCAGCTAATGCCAAAATACCGCTACCGCACCCAACATCCAATAGTCTGTTGCCCTCTTGCACCACTTGGCTTAAAACTTGTAAACAGCTATAAGTTGTTGCATGATGCCCAGAACCAAAAGCAAGTGCAGGATTTATGAGAATATTTATCTTTCCCTCTTTAGGTGGGTACCAGCTTGGATAGACATAAAACTCTCCAACATCTATTGGCTCAATAGAATCTTGGTACTTTTTTATCCAGTCTATATTCTCTTTCATCTCTTTTGTAACTTTTAACTCCAAAGAGTTATCAAACTTTGCCAACTCTTTCACGAGTGACTCTGTATCTTGAGTAGTTCTTAAAATTACACTATCCTGACCAAACTCAACTGCTTCATTTGTATAAGTACCAATAAAGTCTGCAACTATATCTACAAACTCTTCTCGCGTAGTTACAACTAACTCAGTATATTTTTCTTCCATTTATCTATTCGCCCCTACGTATTTAAATGCCTCTTCTAAATCAAGCGTGCCTTCATAAAAAGCTTTACCCACAATAGTACCATCTATTTTTGCCGCAACTAAAGCTTTTATGTCTTCCATATCTTTCAAGCCACCACTGGCAATTGTTTCAAGCCCTGATGCCTCTTGAATTGCTTTGGTAAACTCTATATTTACTCCTGTCATCATCCCATCACGACCAACATCAGTACATATAATCGCCTCTACACCACACTGCGCAAATTCTCGTGCCAAATCGGTAGCTTTCATATCAGAAGTCTCTGCCCATCCCTCAACTGCAACCATACCATCTATTGCATCAATACCAACAACTATTGGGTATTTTGCTGCCATATCTTTTACAAACTGCGGGTCTTTAACTGCAATAGAGCCCAAAATTAATCTATCAATACCTAACTCTAAATACATCTTAATAGTCTCTTCATCCCGAATACCACCACCAAGTTCTAACTTTAGATTACAGTTCTCTCTAATTTTCTTAATCTGCTCCAAATTCTCAGGCTTCCCAGCAAATGCACCATTCAAATCAACCAAATGCACCCACTCACTCCCAAGTTCTTCAAATCTCTTAGCAACCTGCCATGGCTCATCACTATATATCTTAGCAGACTCCATAAGCCCTTTAGAGAGCCTAACTGCTTTCCCATCTTTTAAATCTATTGCCGGTAGTATTGTCATTCTTCTTCTCCAAATTCTTGTAAAAATTTTTTTAACTCTTCTAATTCTTTAATATCTGCATCAAATTTATATACCTTTTTATCTTCAAGCAATTTTTTTTTATTGCAATTATCTTTCATATTTTCTTGTTCTTCTTTTGTACAACAATCATATTTTTCATATACTTGTATCCATAATTTATTAAATTCTTTATCAGTAAGTTTTTGATCATTTAAACATTCTTGCCATGAATCTAAACAATTAGCCATATTTGGTTTAAAGGCAGTAATATTTCTTAATAAATCTTCTAACTCTCCAAATCCATTAACATTAATAATATGAATACAAAACTCAACATTGAGAGATTCATTAAATACAGAACTTATAATCTTCTTAATATTGTTTGTCTGTTTTTCAATACCAATACTATCAGCATCAAAAATAATGCCTATTTTTTTAATATATTCTTTTCTAACTCTTTTTTTAATGGCAGTAAGTTTTTTATCCAACTCCCCTGTACCACCCAAGTCTTCACATTTGTCTATATTACAAACTGGCTTACCAACTTCAACATTTTTCAAACCAATATGTTTAATCAAGTTTTCAATGATATATTTATCACTTTTACCTTCAACAATTAAAAGATTATTCACCCCTAATCCTCTCATTATTTCTTAGTTCATATTCCAACTGTTCACTATCAATTTGAGTCATAAATATTTTATCTGTTTTTATATTTTTTGCCATTTCAAAATAATAACTATTAGTATCCTCTAGTTTTAATTGCACTCTATTAAATGCTTCTATGCATTCTTTAGAGTGCGTTGTAGTGAAAACTTGGACATTTTGTTGTTTTGAGATTTTTAGGATAATTTCCCATAATCTCTCTAGTTGTGTATAATGTATTCCATTATCTATCTCATCTATAAATAAATAACCATTTTCACAAGCATATAATGAACAAATAATTGAAATATAATGTTTTAAGCCATCTCCAAATTCATTTATATCTCTATAATCACCATTACTCACTTTGCATTGTGGTTTATCTCCACCTATAATTTTAAAATTTAAAATATTTTTATCAAATTCATTTATATATTTATAAAGAACGTCTTCAGCATCTTTTTTTTGGACTGATTCAAAAACTTGTTTTAATTGATTTTTTGTAAATCCAAGTTGTGTCAAAAATTTAATATTATGCTTTTTACTCTTCTCATATGAGAAATCATTTATATTAACTTTTATATCCTTATTACCAAAATGGAAACTATATTCTTTAATTCCATTATTCTCAATAATGTTAAATTCTACATTATTTATATTAGAAACAGAAGCATAACTTTCTATTGACTCTAAAAACTCTTTTTTTTCTGCTTCTGATAAATATCTATATCCAATTTCAAGAAAGTCTCTTGCTAATTTAGGACTAGACAAAACATTTGTCATTAAAGATATGCTTTCAGAATAAACGTTTATACAAATAGCCTCCATTAAAGCCGTCTTCCCAATATTGTTCTTACCTCCAATGAGATTAACACGCCCAAAGCCCTCTGCTTTAAAATCTTCAAAACATTTAAAATTTTTTATCTCAATCTCTTTAATAAAATGTTCACTCATCTAATCCCTTTTTATAGCTTAACAAAATTCTCTATAATCTTAAGCCCATTATCGTGGCTCTTTTCTGGGTGGGGTTGGAAGCCGTAGATATTCTCTTTTATTACTGCACTCACAAACTCATATCCATAATAGCTTTTACCAAGTGTGTACTCTTCGTCGCAAACTGCGTGGTAAGAGTGGACAAAGTAGAGGTAAAACTCTTTAGGCAGAGTATCAAAAATTGGGTCGCTCTTAACAAAGATTTCATTCCAACCCATATGA
>JANTGQ010000138.1 GCA_024762845.1 Nitratifractor sp.
AATTGACAACCGAAGATTACAAAGAGATTGTGCACGATGCTTTGGCAAAAATTGGCTACAACGGTAACCCCTACTTTACAAAAGAGGAGTGCCTACATCCTGAAGATGTAGAGGTACAGGTACTCCTAAATGCCCAGTCTCCAGATATCAACCAAGGTGTTGACCAGGAAGATGGAGAAACAGGCGCTGGGGATCAGGGGATAATGTTTGGCTACGCGGACTCAGAGACGCAAAACTATATGCCAAGTGCCATTACCTACGCCAGAGTACTTATGGAAAAAGTCTATGAGTATGCAAAAGCAAACCCTTCCAAACTTGGTGTTGATATTAAGACACAGGTCACAATTGATTACGGTACCAAAGAGAATTTCGAAAATTGCAAACCGCAAAAGATACACACAATTGTTGTCTCTGCACCTTGCGTTTCCAATATGAGTATCGAAAGTGTTCGCGAACTTATCCAAGGTCTTATAGATGACGCCGGTTTACCACAAGAGCTATACAACAAAGATGAGACAATTATACATATCAACCCAACAGGCAAATATGTATCGCACTCTTCACTACACGACTCAGGCTTGACAGGTCGTAAACTAATAGTTGACAGCTTCGGCGGATACGCCCCAATTGGCGGTGGTGCACAAAGCTCCAAGGATTACACAAAAGTTGACCGCTCCGGTCTCTACGCAGCCCGCTACATTGCAAAACATATTGTCGCTGCCGGCTTGGCAAAGAAGTGTGTAGTCCAAATCTCATACGCAATCGGAGTAGCCAAGCCAACATCAATCGCTGTTGACACCTACGGAACAGCCGTCGAAGGACTAGATGATAACAAACTCTCCCAATTTGTAATGGAAAACTTCCCTCTTACACCAAACTGGATTACAAAAACATTCGGACTAGACAAGCCATCAAAAGAGCGCTTCCTCTACGCCGACGTAGCAGCCCGCGGTCAGGTTGGACAAAGCGACTACCCATGGGAGCAACTCGATAGCCTAGAGCTCTTTAAAGCGCTAGCAAAGTAGTAGCTCTCTGCTCCTGCCTATTCTAATATACCCACTTTTAGCGTTTAAACCATTTACAATACACAAATACTAAAGTAACAAATAAAGGCAATTATATGGATTTACAACTTTGAATATACTGCACTAATGCAATTCTCTTCTTAAATGCAGAAGCATGATTAACTATTTTTCCTGTGACAAAATCCATTTTGCAATCCCATCAAGTTGCTTTGGAGTCAAATCTTTATAGGCACGCATAGGCACATGGTAGTTTGGCCATCTGCCTTTGCTCCCATTAACAATTGCATCCTTGATTTTTTTAGTATCTTTACTTGTATATTTGGCGGCAATTTGGCTAAAAAGAGGTCCTACTTTACCGTTTCCATTGATATGACACAGTTTACAATCTTTTAGAGCAAGAACCTGTTCATAAGGCTTCATTGCGGCAATGCGGTTTTGCTCTTTCATTATTTCTAGCAGTTTTTGCTGCTCATAGTTACGTAGTGCATACTCGGCAATGGCTCCAAGTTCCTCTTTTGTAACTTTCCCTTTTTGCGAAGGCATCAATCCATATTTTTGAAGCACCTCTTTAACACAGTAAGAGTTCTCTTTGCTAGGAGATAGCACATACGATTGCACAAATGCTACAAAATTTGCCTCTTTTTCAGAGCTAGTTCCTCCTTTCATCCAGTCACGAAGATGCACGGTTACAGTGTACATCGGAGGAGCTTTCTCATCATTACTTATTTTAGGTGGCATATCCAGATTATGACAAGAGGCACATTTTTGTTTTATAAGTGCTTCGCCATCATAATATTTATCTGTTTTTTTCGTCTCGCCACATCCAGAAAAAGCCAATGCCAAAATTAGCAAGGCATTGGACCACATAATTAATCTCATTTACTACCTCTTTTTTAAATACATTATACTATCTAATAGTTAATATAATATTTACTCATACCTAACTACTTCTTGTAAATATTGTGTCTATCATTGTAATTAAAGAATCCCATTACCATTAAAGTACTATAATGCCAAACTATAAAACATATAATAAAGGATAACCCATGGCTCAAGTACCCGAAGATATCGGATGCAGCAACAGTAAGTGTATTGACGCTCCAAAGTGTCAAAGAACCGTCATCTACGAAAACGGAACAGCAAGAGAGGTAAAAAGCTTTGGAGGCACAGAACAAAAAGGGTGCGGTAAGTTTTTGCCTAGAAAAGATAAATAACCTTATTATTTTTCTCTCTTTAAGTTCTGTATCCTATAAGAGTAAAAAAAGGTATCTATGTAGCACGAAACCCACAATTACCCTCTTAGGGTAAACAACCATAATTGCATAGCTTCTTAAGTGTATACATATGCACTACTAGAATTTAGAGATGTTAAAACCAACGCCAGCTTTCCATCCGCTCATATGTTTTCCTTTGGTACCCTGAATACCCACAGATAACTCTGTCTCTTTAAACGCATCGTTAAAAATATGTACCTTTGGTCCAATTTTCCAGAGCACTCTAGCACCTCCATGATAGGCGTCACTCAAGCCACTGAGGTCAGAGAGTTTATCGGTTAATAGTGTGCTTCCTACATAGAAGTGGCTTCTGACTGGAAGGTTCATCCATCTTGTAAGCGTGGGTGTATATGCACCAATATTTAGATCCATATTCCAACCATTTGCAGAAGAAAGGTTAAAATCGTATTGAAGCTCAAGATAGCGTAGTGTCAATTCTGTATAGGGTTTAAATCCATCAATCTCAAAATGGTAATTTGCACTACCTACAAGTTCATGGAGGACCGTATCACTCTCTTTGGCAAAATATTTTTCCATTGAAGTATCACTACCCGTATAACCACCATCACTGAGCATCCACATAGCATTGGCAGAAAGTGTCAAGTTTAAATTTTCCGAAGGATTATAGCTAACGCCAGCTCCAAGTTTAAGATTGCGAGAATCTAGCTTAATCTCTTCATTATTTCCTAATACAATATTTTTATACTTCTGTGTAATCTTACTAAAACCAAAGCCTCCGGTAATATATGGATGCCAAATATCTCCAATTGTATCAAATTCATAGCTTCCAGCAAGGTTGCTGTTACTCATATCAAAACTATCTGCAGCATCGCGACTCTTTAGCTTATACCACCCACTCTGCAAAAAAACATTACCCGAAGTTATCAAGCTACTACTTATAAGCTGACGGTAGTGCTCAGCCACCGAATCAGCATATACAACTGAAAAAAGTAAAAAAACGCTGAATGTAGTTTTTACCATTTTTTTATAGATTTCCCTTTTTTAAATTCCATATTCCAACAATACCCATTGCATTTACTTATAAGCATTATACTACAAAAATGAAAACTCTTGCTCTATTCTAGCTATGTTAGCGCTTTAGAATCTGATAATGAAAATAGCAACTTTTAACCCGGATTTGGCATTCGAAATCACTGAAGCTGCATTAGGCATTGCACTATGAGCATTTAATGCTTTTCTAGCGAATCTAATGAAAAATTCGGGTTTAACACATTTGTCGAAGCTAAAACCTTAAACTAATGTCTAAATTGTTCTTAGCGCATTTGGAGCAATAAATTTTTTCTTCAAACTTCTTCCCGCTTCACAGACGAAGCATGAACTCCCTCTATTTCATAGGGCTAAAAGGTTTTACCTTACTATCCTGCTTCGCTGTATCATTACCCTCTTCTGTACTACAACAATTTAAAAGGCTCTTATTTGGATGTTTTATATAGTCGTAGCCTCTGTATATCGTGTAAATTCCGTAAAGTACCACAACAATAGAGGCAAGGGTCATGGCGCTTTGGCGGAAGCCGCCTTTTGTAAACAAGCCTGAGAAGAAGCCGAGGGTGAAGAGTGATGGTATGGTGCTTAATCCAAATATAAGCATTACTACTGCGCCCCATATTGGGCTGCCGGTACTTGCGGCAGTTACGGCGAAGAAATAGACTAATCCGCACGGTAAGAGCCCATTTAAGAGTCCCAATATATAAAAGCTTGCGAGGCTTTTAGAGGCTATTGTTTCGCGAAATAGTTTTTGGTACCAGCTAGTTTTCGAGAAGCTGTGTTCTAGTTTTGTTAAAAAGTTGAACTTGCCAATAAGTGAGAGACCTGCTAGTATCATAAAGATACCGGCGAGTATTGTCATTGTAGCAATGGCTATATTGTTTATACTAAAGACACCTCCGATTGCTCCAAATATTGCACCTAAAGCGGTGTATGTTGTAACTCTACCCAAAGAGTAGAGAAGGTGCGCCGCGCTTTGGCTCCATTTTGATGAGTTTCCATCTATTTTGGCGCTTGAGTATGCGATGACAATTCCACCGCACATACCAATACAGTGACCTACAGAGCCTAAAAAAGCTATGGTTATGAGTGAAACTATATCTATACTGTCCATACTACTCTCCTA
>JANTGQ010000139.1 GCA_024762845.1 Nitratifractor sp.
TTTCCGAAATTCTTAGAAGATAATGCGATTTTTGAAGGGCTTCAGGTTGATGTGATTGATAAACATTTCCAGCAGGTGAATGCCCAAAAGCACTATGCATCTATGCCGACAGGTATAGGGTTTTGTATGGGAATTAACTATAAACTCACCCAAGAGATAGGTTTTTTTGATGAGAAGGTCTTTGGCAAGGGATATGGAGAGGAGAATGACTGGTGTCAGAGAGCGATAGAGAATGGGTATCAAAATATTTTGGTGCCAAACCTTTTTGTCTACCATAAGCATGGGGGTTCATTCCCTTCGGAGTTAAAACAGAAGTTGCTTGAGGAAAATTATCAAAAGCTCTTGCAGAAACACCCAACGTATGACAAACAAGTACATGACTATATTGCAAAAGATCCGCACAAAGAGCTACGTAAGCTTTTAATAATTACTGCTTCGAGTAGCTCTAGCCCGCTATGGGTAATGTTTGACCACGCAATTGGTGGGGGTGCAAACCACTATGCCGATGAGGTTTTAGAGAGGCAAAAGCGTGCTAACAGGAATACTCTTAAAATTGCGTATGACTACTATACAAACGAGTATAAATGTAACTACCACTACAAAGAGTATCAATTTGAGTTTATTATGAGCGCAATGGCGGATATTGAAGAGTTTTTAAATCTATGCGAAATAGAGGAGCTTTTTTTAAACTCTTTAGTATCTTACCCAGAGCAAAAAGAGCTCTTGGAGACTTTTGATAGATTGAGTCAGAGAGAGTATTTGAGTTTGACAATACCTATACATGACTTTTTTGCTCTTTGCCCTAGCTACAATCTGTTAAATCAAGATGGCAACTACTGTGGTGTGCCAGATGCCCAAACCTGTGCTGTTTGCATGCAGCAGAGTAAACAGGAGTGGAGAAACTTCTTTAATGATGATGTAGATATACTCTCTTGGAGAGAGTTGTGGTCTAAACTGCTTACAAGGGCTCAGACGATTCTGTGTTTCTCTAACTCCTCTAAAGAGATTGTGCAAAAGGCGTATCCTCAGATTGAAGAGAGTAAATTTAGTGTGGTGCCACATAGTGTAAGTGGCATAGAGAAACTTACAATGCCTGAAAAAAAGAGTGGTGAGCCGTTTGTAATTGGGGTACTTGGTGGTATTAATTACGCTAAAGGTGCATCGGTTGTGAAAGAGTTGGTAGGCTTGATTGAGCGCCAGAATCTCAATATGAAAGTGGTGGTTATTGGGGAAATTACTGAACAGATAAGAGGAAAACACTTTCAAGTTACAGGAAGGTATAAAAAGTCAAAGTTACCGGCTCTTATAAGGCAGTATAAAGTCGATGCATTTGTAATACCTTCAATATGGCCAGAGACATTCTCTTACACAAGCCAAGAGGTTATGAATATGGATTTACCTCTTGTTGTCTTTGATATCGGCGCACCAGCAGAGAGAGTAAAAGGGTATGAAAAAGGGTATATTGTTAAGGGTGTCAATGCCCAAGCACTTTTAGAGACAATTGAGAGAGAGTTGGTAGAAAAACGCTAAGGAGTGCTTGAAACTTGTTTCCCTAGATAGTGTTCTTTAGAAGTGAGGTGCTAATATGCACCATCTCTTTTAAGAACAACCCCTACTGTTTTGATTAAGATCATAATATCTAGCCAGAGTGTCCAGTTGGTAACATACCATCTATCTGTTGATACACGAAACTCATAGTCAGTATCACTTCTGCCACTCACTTGCCATAGCCCTGTAATTCCCGGTTTTACCATATAGTAGTACTCAGCATCCTCTTTATAGTAGTTGTCTATTTCGTCTTGGATAACGGGTCTTGGACCTACAAAGTTCATTTCACCTTTAAAGACGTTAAAGATTTGTGGTAGTTCATCTAAAGAGCTTTTGCGCAAAAAATTCCCGACTTTGGTAACTCTTGGGTCCTCTTTTAGTTTAAAGCAACTCTCCCACTCTTTTCTAATGGCACTATCGTTTTTCAGCATCTCTTCGAGTCGCTCTTTTGCATCTTGGTACATACTTCTAAATTTTATGACAGGTATAATTTTACCGTTTTTACCAATTCGGTTATGTACAAAAAATACTGGACCTGGAGACTCAAGTTTAATTAATAGTGATATTACTCCAATAATTGGCAGTAAAATAGGTAGTAACAGGAGTGCCAAGAGGTAGTTGACCATATTTTGAAAGAGTTGTCGATACCAGCTTTTTAAGCGGTTTTCATATACGATGAGGTTAGTTCTAGTTGCAGAGAGTTCATATATATGCGAAAGCGCTAAGTTGTACTCATCTACAATAGGAATGTATATTACCTCATCTCTCTTTTTAAGCTGTGTAGCGAGGCGTTGTTTCAGGGTTTGAAGGTCACTATCTTTGGAGTTAATAAATATTGCTGAATATTTTTCGCCAGGTTTGGGTTTTACATAGCCTAAATAGGGGTCGCCATAGACCTCTTTGGTTAAGAATGGGTCATCTCCATATATCTTTGCCCTCTTTTGCCAAAGTTTCATTTTTGAAAGAGTAGTTTTAATAAATCTTTTGGCTACCGGGATCACGATGAGCATATATATAAAGCTTACACCAAAGACAAAACGGGAGTAGTGCTCTACTGTTTTTGTCATTGCTAAGTAGGCAAAGAGTAAAAGTGCAGCAAAAATCAAAGCCTTTAGTATTAAGCGGCTCTCATGCCAAAAATCATATCTATAGCTGTATATACCTTCGTAGGAGAAGAGAGCTATAACCACAATATAGAGTGGATAAAAGTGCAAATAGACACTAAAAGGAATCTCATGCGGAATCGCACCCTGAAAGCTGTTTCGGGTAAGAAAAGCGAGATAGATAGAGAGTATAATAGCTACAATATCAATGAGTATAAATATAATTTTAGAAATAATCTCTTTCAAAGTGCCTCTTTTTTTTGGTTTAAATCTTAGGTTTTAAAGTAAAATATTATACAGAAATAAGTTAAAAAACTACTCCTTTATATTGATAAACTTAATAAGAGCAGGAAAGCCAATACCTCGTGCTTTTTGTAGGAGTTTTGCTTTGATTTTTACTTTATGGTTTTGGAGTTTTTCTATATGGAACTCTTGTGGATTAGCGATTTTGTAGATGTGGTGGCTTCTGTCTTCTATGGCAAGGTAATTGTGGGG
This sequence comes from Nitratifractor sp., assembly GCA_024762845.1. Classification (GTDB taxonomy): domain Bacteria; phylum Campylobacterota; class Campylobacteria; order Campylobacterales; family Sulfurovaceae; genus JAADEQ01. The sequence goes on from JANTGQ010000139.1 coordinate 3,147, forward strand.
GATGGTGCCTTTGTATTTGATTTCTCCTTCAAGATCAATAGTGTTGCCGCTCATACATGCTCCAAGAGAAAGGATAAGAGGGAAAGATAGTAGTACTCTTCTCATAAAACCTACTTTTTAGAGAATATTATAGCATAATCGCAAAAGTGACACAAAATATTGTTATACTTTGTTAATCAAAAGCCCTCTATAAGGTTTCTTAAGGATATGTTATGAAACGAATACTTAAACTATTGCTGCTTTTAATTCCATTTTTTCTGTTTGCCGATGCAGGTACTAAGCCTTATAAAATTATAAGTTTTGTAAAGCGGAGCACAACAGATGATATTATGCTCTGCGCAAATCTAGACAGGTACTTTATGAACAGTAGTGCCAAATTGATGAAAGAGCATATTAAAGTGACTCCCAAAGAGGAGTTTGGGATAAAGTCTTACTATGATCAAATATGTATTAATGGTCTGAAGCCACGAACACAGTATAGTGTTACTTTTGATCAAGCTTTGCCAATTGGCAAGCAGCATCTAGACAGAGAGTATCGTTTTACCCTTGAGAGTGGCGATTATGAGCCAAGTTTTAGTTTTAAAGAGAGTGGTTATGTGCTGCCTGCAAAAGGGGAGATCTCTGTTCCGCTTGAGAGCCGTAATGTTCAAAGAGTTGCCGTTAATCTCTACCGTATTAACCAAAACAACCTTATGCAGGCGATTAATAACTACTCGCTTCGTGACTCTTTGGCACGGTATGAGCTAGAGAGAATAAAAGATGAGAGTGGCTATCTTTTGTGGGAGAAGCGGCTTCGTATTAACTCGGTACTCAATAAAAAAGTTGTAACTGCAGTGCCTATAGGAACGGCACTTAAGAAACGCAAACCAGGTGTCTATATTGTAGCAGCAGCACCCATTGGTAAAGATGCAGAGGTAGATTGGTATAGTGCCAAAACGCAGTGGTTTATGATATCGGATATCGGAATCTTTACACTCAGGGGTGATAAAAGTCTGCACATCTATACAAAACACTTAAGTGACGCAAGTGCATATAATGGAATTAAACTCGAATTAATTTCGAAAAATAATGAGCGTTTGGCATCTACAGTAAGCAAAAATGGCTATGCATCGTTTAAGAGTGCTCTGCTTAACGGTAAGGATGCACTTGCTGCGAGGGCTCTCTATGCCTATGGGGAGAATGGCGACTTTACAGTTTTGGATCTTAGCCGACAAAAGCTTGACCTAAGCGATCGCGGAGACAATGGGCGTAACCCTC
>JANTGQ010000140.1 GCA_024762845.1 Nitratifractor sp.
AGCCACACTACCAAGAGGAGCTTAACAAAGGTGGCTTTGGGCTTGGTTTAAGCCTAGTAAAAGAGATATGCCAAAAGTATGGATACACAATTGAGCTTTTACATAGCGATGGGTATAACATTTTCCGGTATAAATTAGAGGAGTACAACGCATGAAGATATACTTAGTAGAAGATGAGATAATGCTCTGCGAGTCTATTGCGCGTTATCTAAAGAAGCTTGGGCACCATGTAAGGAGCTCTTTTGATGCCAGTGGAGTTGTTGAGCATTTGCGAAGTGAAAAGTTTGATATGCTTATTTTTGATATTAACTTGCCCGATAAAAACGGCTTAGAGCTTTTAGAAGAGTTACAGCACTATGTCTATATTCCGACAATATTTATTAGCGCGCTTACAGATATAAAAGATATTAGCAGAGCCTTTGAGCTTGGGGCAAAAGATTATATTAAAAAACCTTTTCATCTTAAAGAGCTCGAGATTCGAATAGAGAAAATTTCGCAAAGTATGGAAGATAGAAAACATATTATTTTGAGTAAAAACTATAGCTACTCTTTTGAGAAAAAGACACTCTATTTTGATGGCAAAAGTGTTACTCTCTCGAAACGGCAGATAGAAATTGTGGAGCTACTTGCAAGGCATAGAGGAATTGTTGTTACCTACGATATCTTTAGAGAGTATGTTTATACAGAAGCATTTGTTGATAACCCGACCATTAGAGCAGAGATTAGCCGTTTAAAGAAGGCATTTAAAGAGGACTTTATTGTGAATATTCGTGGTGTTGGCTATAAAATAGAGAGATAAAATTTGCCAAATTGTTAATTGCTACACTATTGCTACCTTTGCCCTTTAGAATAAAGAGTTAGGTTTTACGAAACTACTTTTAAAAGGAGAGGTAATGACAAAAGAGATGATCGATAAGATCCATAACAATCCGAAGTATAAAGAGCTTGTAGGGAAGCGACGAAAGTTCGCTTGGCAACTTACAATACTAATATTGGTAGTTTACTATACATTTATTCTACTAATTGCGTTTAGCCCAGAGACGTTGGGTACAAAAATATCGCCAGATGGTGTAGCAACATGGGGGATACCTGTTGGTATTGCAATTTTGCTCTTTGCATTTGCATTAACCGGAATCTACATTAAAAGAGCAAATAGCGAGTTTGACCCACTTGTAGAAGAGGTAAAAAAAGAGATAAAGGATATGAAATGATATTAAAAAGACTTTTAACTCTATTTATGCTCTTTGGGTTTACAGCTCTTATGGCTGCAGGTGCAGATTTAAGTAGTGGTACAAAAGCCGAAGAGCTTAATGTTCCGGCGATTGTGATGTTCTTTATCTTTGTTGCGGGTACTTTGGGTATTACATATTGGGCTGCGAAAAGAACAAAATCTGCAAAAGATTTCTATGCTGCAGGTGGCGGTATAACAGGTGTACAAAACGGTACTGCAATTGCGGGTGACTATATGTCGGCAGCATCTTTTTTGGGGATTACCGGGATGGTCTATCTTAAGGGGTATGATGGACTTATCTTCTCTATTGGTTTCCTTGTTGGCTGGCCTGTTATTTTGTTTATGATCTCCGAGCAGTTAAGAAACCTTGGTAAGTACACTTTTGCAGATGTTACATCGTACCGCCTTAAGCAGAAGCAGGTTCGTATATTGGCAGCTTTGGGGTCGATTTCGGTTGTTATTTTGTACTTGATTGCCCAAATGGTTGGGGCAGGAAAGCTAATAGAGATTCTATTTGGGCTCGATTATGAGTTTGCTGTTGTGCTTGTTGGTGCACTTATGGTAGCATATGTGGCGTTTGGTGGTATGCTTGCAACTACATGGGTGCAGATTATAAAAGCTGTTTTACTACTTACTGGTACAACATTTATGGTAATAATGGTAATGGTACACTTTAATTTTGACTTTAACGAACTCTTTAAACAAGCGACAGAAGTACACTCTAAGGGTGCAGCAATTATGAGCCCTGGTGGATTAGTATCTGACCCTATATCTGCAATCTCTTTGGGTATTGCGTTAATGTTTGGTACAGCAGGATTGCCGCATATTTTGATGAGGTTCTTTACGGTTTCTGACTCTAAAGAGGCAAGAAAGTCTGTATTTGTGGCAACTGGTCTTATTGGGTATTTCTATATCTTGACATTCATTATGGGCTTTGGCGCAATTGTTTTAGTACTTGGTGCAGAGGGTGGTACTTACCTTGCAGCAGATGGACATACACTAAAGGGTATGAACAATATGGCAGCAATTTGGCTCGCACACGCAGTTGGTGGTGACTACTTCTTAGGGTTTATCTCGGCAGTTGCTTTTGCTACAATTTTAGCAGTTGTTTCAGGGCTTACTTTGGCGGGTGCTAGTGCAATATCTCACGACCTCTATGCAAACGCTTTTGCAACAGGGAAGGTAGATGAGAAAAAAGAGATGAGAGTATCTAAAATTGCTACTTTAATTATAGGTATTGCGGCAATTATCTTTGGTATCGCATTTGAGAAGCAGAATATCGCCTTTGTGGTTGCGCTTGCGTTTACTATTGCAGCGTCTGCAAACTTCCCAGTGTTATTTATGTCGATATTCTGGAAAAAGCTTACAACAAGAGGTGCAGTAATTGGTGGATATATCGGGCTAATCTCTGCTTTGGTATTGGTTATCTTAGGACCGGTTGTATGGACACAGATACTTGGTATGGGTGATCCGATTGTTCCTTATAAGTTCCCGGCAGTATTCTCTGTGCCAATTGCATTTTTGGCTATTTGGTTCTTCTCTATAACGGATAACTCGGACGATGCAAAAAGATGTATCGAAGAGTTTGATGCACAAGATATTCGATGCCAAACAGGTATCGGTGCAGATGGAGCAGCAGAGCATTAAGATTTAAACTACTTCAAGAGCTTCTCTTGGAGTGGGTATATAAAAGAGCTTTGCCTATTAGAGCTTTTTTATATGTTTTGAGTACTAGAAAGAGAGGTACACAGTGGCAGCTTTTCTAAAAGATTTACAATCTACTCCCCCGTTTAACAAGCTTGATGCAAGTGAAATCGAAGCAATAGAGAAAACAGCGCAAATTGCATACTACCCTGACAATACAGTTTTGATAGAAAAGGGGAGTGTAGAGCAAAAGCTCTATTACATTATTAAAGGTGTTGTAGAGGCAAGAGATGGGGATGAATTGATAGATCTCTATCAAGAGCACGACACACTTTTTGGTGCAGAGTTGCTTGGTAATCAAGTGTCGAAGTATCAATATAGTGTTGCACAAGAGCTTATCTGTTACGAAATACCATACAAGACTTTTAAAGAGCTCGCCGAGCAAAATAGTGCCTTTAGAGACTACTTTATTGCAACAATTGCTAAGCGTATCGATACAATAAAAGAGAAGAGCGAATTTGCATCTTTAGGGCAGCTTATGACTGCAAGGCTTGATACAATAACTTTGCATAGTGCCACAATTGTAAAAGCCAACACCCCAGTTATAGAGGCTTTAGAGCAGATGGAAGAAGCAGGCTCTAGCTGTATAATTGTGCAAAACGAAGACTCTCTTGGGATAGTAACCGATGCTGACTTGAGAAAGTATATTCTAAAGGGGAAGAGTGAAAATATAGCAAGCATAGGTGATATACAAAATACGCCTATCTACACTATCTCGCAAGATGAGCTGCTTTTTAATGCGCTTCTTTTAATGACACAAAAAAATATCAAGCATCTGCCAATTACCAATAGCAAGGGTGAGATAATTGGAGTTGTTGAACTTATTGATATTATCAGTGCATTCTCGAACCAGACACATTTGATTTCAGCCCAAATAGTCAAAGCTGACTCTTTGGAGGCGCTTCTTGCGGCAACCAACCGTGTACCGGTTATGATAAGTGCGCTGCATGAGCGAGGAATAAAGAGTCGATATATCTCGAAACTTGTCTTTGAGATTAATAAAAAGATGTACGAAAAGCTCTTTACCCTTGTTTTTCCCAGCTCTTGGCGCGACAAAGCGGCACTTATACTCTTAGGTAGCGAGGGTAGGGGCGAGCAGACTTTAAGAACAGATCAAGATAATGCACTTATTTTTGAAGATGGCTTTGTGCCAGAAGATCTAGCAAGCTATACAGAAAAGTTTGTAAAAGCACTTGATAAAGTTGGATTCCCCAGATGTAAGGGAAATGTAATGGTTATAAACCCCAAGTGGCACAAGAGCCTTGATGAGTATAAAAAAGAGATAGATAGCTGGATAGAGCACCCCTCTATGGAGGGGTTTATGGATATGGCAATTCTCTACGACTCCACGGCAGTAAGTGGAAACAGTGCATTGCTTAAAGAGCTTGTTGGGTATCTTGTACAAAGAGTGGGGGAGCATAAAGAGCTTATTGCGCACTTTGCAAAAGCGGT